>JACVXW010000076.1 GCA_015661135.1 Chloroflexota bacterium | reverse complement strand
GCGTCAGGGCGATCCGGTCCCACTGGGATCGCTCTGCCGTGGGGGCAGGGGGTGGTTTCGACCCGGCGCCCGCATAGGGCGACCAGGTCGGTGTGGGGGGCGACATTGCGTCGGGAGCCGTCTCCTGCTGGAGGAGCTGGCCGGGGTCCGCCTCGCCCTCGTCGAGGGACATTTCCATTCCTGATGCGCGTGTCCGCACCAGCAGGGATGCGGGGGCCGATCGGAGCACCTGCGCGAGCGGTGATGCGGGCGGTGATGCGTATGAACGCATCGAATCTGGAAGTGGTTTCGGATCGGCCGAACCCAGCACGGACCGGAGATCTCCGCGAGTGGCAGGTGCTGGCGCTGGAGCTCCCGGACCAGCCGGAGCCGCGCCAGGTGACCCTCGTCATACCAGGCGCCCGGGCCGCTTTCGTTCGCACCGGGCAGCAGCCCCTGGACGATGTAGTAGCGAACCGTTCGCGGCGTCACCCCGGCCACGCGACCGAGGTCGGCGAGCGAGTACCGAGTCTCGGTTCCCATCGCCGTTATCATGACAGTATCCCGTCGTACTGTCAAGTCGCCCTCCTCGTGCACGGCCGAGATGAACACCAACGGTCTGGGCCTGGCACGGAGCGGCGGGCCAACGCTCCCCTTTCGTGGCCAATGCTCCCCCCGGGAGCACTCGCCGGGTTCTAGCGGCGGCAAAGCCCGCCCAGATACCCGAATGGGACGCGTCGCCCGGCCCGTCCCCGCTCGACACCCGCGTCGCGAACGGGAAATCCGGCGGATTTCGGCGGTCGCGGCTGCCGCCCGCGGCCGGCTACCCGCGCAGTGCTCCGGGGGCGGTCGCAAGCCAGGAATGCCGAGGGCTTGCACGGGAAACGGGATGCATCCGGAGTCGACCGGCGCCGCCGCACCCGAGACCAATGGGGTGATCGGCAGGTAAGCGGGCGACGGTACCCTGGGCGAGTGGACGACCAACTTGGAGGAGCCGAGTATCCTTACATCACGCTACATGTAAGGAGCAACGGCATGGAACTCTCCGCGCGCCTCTCCTCCAAGGGCCAGATCACGATCCCGAGTGCGGTCCGCAAGGCGCTGGCCCTTCGGGAGGGCGACAGCGTGGTGTTCAGGGTCGATGGCGATCGCGCCGTCCTCGCGCGCACAGCGGACCTCCTGAGCCTCGCCGGCTCGATCGCCATTCCCGCGGACAAGCGGGGGGCGTCGTGGTCCGAGATCCTCCGAGCGACGCACGAGGCGCGCGGCCGCGAGTACGGGCGACGCCGCAACCGTAAGTGACCGCGTTCGTCGACACCAACGTCCTGATCCGGCATCTCACGGGCGATCCACCGGACCAAGCGGCTCGAGCCTCCCGCTTTCTGGCCGGCGGAGACCAGATGCTCCTGGCGGACCTGATCGTGGCTGAGGTCGTATTCGTCCTCGAGTCGTACTACGAGGCGCCGCGGGACGTCGGGTCTACGAGTTCGACCGGCTCGACTTCGCCGAGGCGTACCTCGTTGCCGTCGCGGAGCGCTCGGGTGTCGGGGTGATCGCGTCGTTCGACCGCTCGATCGACCGCGTTGGCACGGTCCGGCGGATCGAACCGACCTGAGTCAGTTCGGCCGGATAGCGCGAGGAGCAGGGCCGAGCAAAGCCCCGATCAGATGAAGAGGGAGACGTCCGCGTCTGCCGCCCAGTCGAGGAAGTGCGTCGCGCCGCAGACCGGATCGATGCCGTCGATGAACCCGTCCGCGGCGAAGCCGAAGACGTCCATCGTCATGCCGCACGGGATGAGCTTGACGCCCATCTCCACCGACAGCTCGAGGAGCTCGTCGATCGACGCCACGCCGTGGTCCTTGAACTGGCGCTTCATCATCCACGTCGCCATCGGCGTCATGCCCGGCAGCGCCGTCATCAGCTGCGGCATGGGGATCGGCATCGGCATCGCCGGGTTGCCAGTGGTCCCGATCTCCAGGTTCCGCTTCTTCTGGAGGATCTTGAGGCCGTAGAAGGTGAAGAAGATGCCGACGTCCCAGCCGAGCGTCTTGGCCGTCGTGGCCAGGATCAGGGGCGGGTACGCCCAGTCGAGGGTGCCCTTGGTCGCGATGATCGCCATCTTCTTGGGCTTCGCGAGGCGCTCCGCCTCCTTGATTGCCATGATCTCGTCCACCCGGGCCGTGACCATGGAATCAACCCGGTCCCGGATCAGCGCGTCCATGTCCGTCCGCGCCCGATCTGCCGTCTCGACCATCGTGCTGGCCTCCGCTCTTTCTCCGGCCTCAGGCCGGCTCTGCCGTCGAGGCTGACTGCAGAATAGCAGCCACCCCATTGCGTGCAATCTGTCGTGGCCCGGCCCCGCGGGCCGCGCGATGAGGATGTCCACGGCGAAGGTCTCCTGGTTCGTCGCCACCACGGTGCCGGCGACCGGCGTCGAGAACGGCCCGGCCCACTTGGCCGTCTCGATGGTGGCCACGCTCTGGCCGGCCTCGATCCGCCGGCCCACCTTCTTGAACAGGATGTGGAGCACCTTGCCGGCCCGCGTCTGGGCCGGATCCGTCATGCCGAGGACCACCGTCCCGTCCGCCTCCGGTCGGAGCCACACGTCGCGGGGCACGTCGTACCACAACTCCGGGGGAATCACGCATCCCCGGTAGGCCGCGGCGTCGCCGATCCCCTCGATCATGCGCAGCTGATGCCCTCCGCCGCGAGGAATGCTTCGTAGGCCGCCAAACCGGCCGGTCCGCTGGCCAGCGCGCCCTTCTGGTCGTCCCAGGCCGAGGGCCGGATCCGGACGATCCACCCGGCGCCATAGGGATCGGAGTTCACGAGGGTTGGATCGCCGGCCAGGTTCGCGTTCACCGCCGTGACTTCACCATCCACGGGCGTGGGCACCGGGCCCACCCACTTCCCGCTCTCGACCGTGGCCACGCTCTGGCCGCGCTCCAGGACCTTGCCGACCTTCTTGGTCGTGATCGCCACGACACGCGCGGCGAGGTGCTGCGCCACGTCCGTGATCCCGACCGTGATCTCGCCGGACCCGTCGTCCCGGGCCCAGGCGTGCTTCTCCACCCAGTAGTAGAGATCGTCCGGGATGTTGCAGCCTCTGACGTCGCTCACGGCACTCCTCCAGCGGTCGATTCCTCGGGGATCGGCGGCAGCCCGACCAGCTCGGCGTGGGACGCCTGGAAATGGTAGAGGAGGAGGTCGAACGCCATGAGCGCGATCTCCCGCCGGAACTCGACCAGGAAGCCTTCCTCGCGGCCGCGCGGGTTCGCCACACGCTCCATTCCCTCTTCGCAGAACGGGCAGTCGAGGGCGAACTTGAGGGTTCCCTTGGCCTCGTCACGGAAGGTCCGTACCTTCTCCGGGTGGCCGTCCCAGAGATGAGCGTGGGTATCCATCCGAGAACCCGCCCTCTGGCAGTACGGGCAGTTCACGGCCGACTTCCGGCGAGGGCGAGGGCGGACCGCCCGAGCTCCGTGAGGAGCGCGCGGTCGGATTCGAGGTCGCGGGCGACGAGCCCGGCGGCAGTCAGGACGCCGATCCGGGCGGCGAGCGCCACGCGGTCCCCGGGCCGAACGCCGAGGGCGCCGGTGGTGGCCAGGTCCGTCATCGACCGCCCGGCGTCTGCCAGACCGGTCAGGACCGCGACGACGCCCGGTTCCGCAACGAGGCCGAGGATCCACGCCCGGAGCTCGGCGTGGCTGGTGGGTGCCGGAAGGTCGATCGGGTGCTGCCCTTCACGGAACGCGAACGACGTGAGCCGTTCCTCCGCCGCGGCCTGGCGGGCCAGCCAGCCGGCCAGCGCCGCATCGAAGGCATCCGAATCCGATGCGACAGATCGGGCCTCTTCCGTGGGGGAGTTCATCCGGGGAGGACCTCGGCCGCCGCGAGCTCGCCCGGGGTGATCTCGTCGACGGGTCCGGCCGCCTCGATCGCCGGCTGGATCGCCGGCTCGATTTCCGGGTCCAGTGACGGCAGATCCAGCGCCGTGGCGACGAGCTCCACGAGATCGCTGACCAGGAGCCGCGCCTCGTAGCCGGTCGCCTTGACCGCGGCGCTGTACATCGTCAGGTCCTTGGGGCAGGCGGTCACGAAGTCGGTCACGCCCGCCAGCGCCGCGGCCTCGCGGATCCGCTGCTCGGAGGGACGTTCCACGAGGGCGCTGTCGTCCTGCCAGATCCGGCCACCGCCGGCACCGCAGCAGAACGTGTTGGCGCCGTTCCGCGGCATCTCCACGAGCTCCGCTCCGATGGCCGCGAGGACCTCGCGTGGGGCTGCCGTGACCTTGCTGTAGCGGGCCAGGTAGCAGGGATCGTGGTAGGTCACGCGCCGCCCGATTGGCTGCCGGGTCATGAGGTCGCCGGATTCGAGGAGCGCTGCGAGGACCTGGGTGTAGTGCCAGACCTCGTACTTCCCGCCGAAGTCCGGGTACTCGAACTTGAGCGTGTTGAGCGTGTGCGGGTCCGTGGTCACGATGCGCCGGAAGCGGGCCTTCGACAGCTGCCCCACGTTGTGCTCCGCGAGGAGCTCGAACAGGCCCTCCTCGCCCGCTCGGCGGACGTCGTTGCCGGCGTTGCGCTCGCCTTCGTACAGGATCCCGAAGTCCATGCCGGACGCCTGGAAGACCCTGGCGACGAGGCGCGTCGCCTCCTGGACGCGCGTGTCGAACGATGCGAAGTCGCCCACGAACCAGAGCCAGTCCACGTCCTGCTTCCGGGCGTCCACGATCGGGGTCGGCAGGTCGTCCGTCCATTTCGCCCGGGCCCGCCCGGACTGGCCGAACGAGTTGCCCTGCTTGGCCAGGCTCGTGAAGGCGGTCTGGAGCGAGGGCGCCACGATGCCCTGGTCCACGAGTGACCGGCGCATGCCGACGATCGTGGGGACGTGCTCGATGCCGACCGGGCAGGCCTCCACGCAGGCCAGGCACATCGTGCAGGACCAGAGCGTGTCGGCGCTGATCAGCCCGCCGGCCAGGCGCGTCCCGCCGCCGTACTCGAGATCCGAGCGGACCTCGCTCAGCGGGGCGGCAATGGACCAGGCGGCATCCGCCTCCTGGCGAAGGTCCAGGATGAGGTCCCGGGGCGACAGCGGCGCGCCGGATGCGACGGCCGGGCAGGCGGCGTGGCAGCGGCCGCACTTGGTGCAGGCGTCCAGGTCCAGGAGCGCCTTCCAGGGCAGGTCGTCGAGGTCGCGGATGCCGAGGTGCCCGTCCGCCGGCGCCGCGCCGGACGCGGCCAGGACCGGCAGGCGGCGGCCGGCGAGCGGCGAGCGGAGGGCGAGATTGACCGGGTCCGCCAGGGCGTGGATGGCCTTCGAGAACGGGAAGTAGGCGACGAACGCGAGGGCCACCAGGGCGTGGCCCCACCACGTGGCGTAGCGGAGACCCTCCGCCGAGGCGGCGGTCATGCCGAAGGCCTCGAAGACCACGGCGAGCACCCAGCCGACCGGCGAGAAGACCTCGAACCACGGGTAATCGTTGGCGAGGATCCGCGACCCCTCCAGGATGAAGCCGCTGACGCCGAGCAGCGCCAGCCAGCCGAGGAAGATCCAGTCGCCGGTCTGGAAGCCGCCCCGGTCCGTGGTGGCCGGCGCGATGTCCACCCGGGCGTAGTCCAGCTGGCGCGGCTTCCGGGCGCGCCGCACGGCCATCGCCGCGAGGCCCACCAGCATGGCGAGGCCGAGGACGTCCAGGACGAGGGAGTAGACGAGGTAGAAGGCGCCCCAGTAGAAGCTGAACTGGGGCAGGAACGGCCGGACGATGTCCGCCTCGATCGTCAGGATCGCCGTCCCGATGAACAGGACGATGAAACCCCACATGATCGCGGCGTGGAAGACCCCGGCGTACGGGTCCCGCTTGGCGACGGTCCGGTTCGCGGCGGTGTCCACCGTGCTCCGAACCACGCGCCCGAGGAAGTCCAGCGGCGCGCCGATCACATCCTGGCGGCGGCCGCGGACGTACTTGCGGAGGCGCACGCCGACGCCCACGAGGAAGACGATCGAGGCGAGCGCGGACAGGACGTAGAACAGGACCTCCCCACTCGAGGAGATCCCCTCGAAGATCTCGCGGGTGACGTCCCGACCGAGCACGCCCGGGAGGCCCTCCCTACCCGCCGAGCCGCGCGGTCAGGGCCGGGACCACGTCGAGCAGGTCCGCCACGGCGCCGTAGTGGGCGACCGAGAAGATGGGCGCCCGCGGATCAGAGTTGACGGCGATGATAAGTTCCGCGCCGCGCATGCCCTCCAGGTGCTCCGGCGCGCCGCTGATGCCGAGCGCCAGGTACGCCTTCGGCTTCACCTTCAGGCCGGACTTGCCGACCTGGCGGGTCCGGGGCAGCCAGCCCAGGTCCGCGATCGGCCGGGACGACGAGACGGCCCCGCCGAGGGCCGCCGCGAGGGCCTCCACCAGCTCGAGGTTGTCCTGCTCGCCGATGCCGCGCCCCACCGAGACGAGGACGGACTCGCGGGTGATGTCCACGTCCCCGGCGGCGGGCCGGATGAGGCCGACGAAGCGGATCCGTTCGTCGGTCGCGGCGGCCCCGACGACCTCGACTGCGGGGCTGCCGCCGGCCGCGGTGCTGTCGCCGGAGAACGAGCCGGCGATGACGGTCACGATTCCGCGCCCGCCGCTGAAGCGCACCTTCGCCTCGATCTTGCCGGCGTACAGCTGGCTGGACACGAGCGGCCCCTGCGCGTCCATGGTCACGTCGGTCGCGTAGGCGGCAAGGGGCAGGTCCAGGGCCGCCGACAGGCCGGCGGCCACGTCCATGCCGGGTCCGCTGTTCGAGATCAGGACGATGACCGGCTGCCGCTCCCGCACCAGCGGCACGAGCGCCGCCTGATACGCGGACGGACTGAACGACTCGAGTCCCGGGTCGTCCACCACGATGGCCCGCGCCGCCCCGAGCCCCGCCGCGAGTCCGGCCGCGCCGGAACCGAGCAGCACCGCGACGGCCTCGCCGCCGCTCGCCGCGGCCAGGGTCCGAGCGCGCCCGAGGAGCTCATGGGTGGTGTCGAGAACGGCCCCGTCCCGATGCTCGACGAGGACGAGGATCTCGGCGCTCATCGGGCGGCCCCGCTTCCGATGCCGCGCTCGGCGAGGATTGCCGCGATGCGATCCGCGATCGCCGCGGGATTGCCGGTGATCATCTCGGCCGCCCGGCCGACCGTGGGGACGGCCATCGACTCGATCACGAGGCCGCTGCCGGATCCGCCCCCGCCGCCGCCGCCGCCGCCGTCGAGCGCCTCGATCGTGGCGGTCTTCATCAGCTGTCGCACCCGGCTGACCGGGGCGTAGCGCGGTGCCTCGCGCGACGTCTGGACCCCGAGCACGGCCGGGAGCATAACCTCGAACTCGCCGACCACACCACCGGCGTATTCCTGGTGGACCGTCACCGCACCGCCGCCGTCCGCCACCGCGATGTGCGTGACGACCGACACGTGCGGCAGATCCAGGCGCGTCGCGACCAGCGGACCGACCTGGCCATCCAGGTCGTCGATCGCCTGGACCCCGGTCAGGACGAGGTCGTGCGGAATGCCGCGCAGCGCCTCGGCGAACGCGGCCGCGGCCGCGTGCGAATCCGGCCCGTGCTCGAAGGATCCGACCTTCCCGACCCGGTCCGCCCCGCGGGCGAGGCAGGTCGCCAGCAGCTCGCTGACGTCCCCGGATTCCACGCCGAGGGCGAGACAGGTCACGCTGCCGCCGGTCGCGTCCCGGAGATGAAGCGCCTCCTCGAGGGCGTACTCGTCCCACTCGCTGGCGACGAAGCTCAGCCATTCCCGGTCGATCCCGGTGCCGTCTCCATCGATCGCGAGATCCTCGGCGAGATCCGGGACCTGCTTGAGCAGAACGACGTACTCCATTCGACTCCTCTGGGTGCTATTCGGGTTGGTTGGTCCGGTCGGGGGCGCGGTGGGGCGGGATCCGTGCCGGCGGTCAGGCGACCGCCGGCTGCATGGCCTGGTCAATGAGCTCGATGATGTCGCGGACTTCCAGGCGGCCCTCGTTGCCGGTCGACTTGACGGCATCCTCGAACCGCGACGGCTCGTATGGACAGGCCACCGACAGGACGCCGCTGCCGTCCATCCCGACGGTCGCCACGGCCTCCCGAACCCGGCGCTCGGACAGGCGCTCGGTGACGTGCTCGGCCACGAGCCCGTCCAGCCACATCCAGCCGCCACCACCGCCGCAGCAATAGCCGTTGGCCTTGGTG
>JACVXW010000013.1 GCA_015661135.1 Chloroflexota bacterium | reverse complement strand
CCCCGCCGCCGGAATCGCCCGAGGCGTGGTCGAGTTGTCGTCCGGCGGCGACATTGGGCGCCGAGAGTCGCGTTCAGGCCTCGTTCACGGCCGGCGCGGCTGGTACGGCGGGCGGCCACAGGTCGAGCGGTGGTCGTCCGTGCATCCCGAACAGGAGGGCAATCTCGCCGGCGTGGAACGCGTCGTGGGTGATGAGGCGCAGGAGGATGGACTGGCGGGTGTGTACCCGGATCTTGCCGCCGCGATCCCGCTCAACGGGCTCATCGAGCATGGCCGGCGTCCATCGCGTGAGGCAGCTCTCAATCACCGCCCAGCTCGATTCGAGGGCCCAGACGAGCTCGTCCGCGCCGCGCGGCGTGGCGAGATCATCCTCCCAGCCGTACCCGGTGGGGTCCGTGAAGGGTGTGGTCGCGGCCCCGGGCTCGCCGAGATACGCGCACAGCCAGTAGACCCGGGCACCTGCGGCATGGGCGGCAAGCCCCCAGACCGGCCACTGATCGGGGCCGGCGGTTAGCTCGAGATCTGCCGCCGGGCGACCGCGGAGGCCGTCCACGATCCGGTCGTTGTAGCGGCGCCAGTCGGCGTAGAACAGCGCGACGGATCCGGTGCGATCGCCGGCCCCAGCGGCCGCGCCGGCCGCGGCCTCGCTTGCTCGCGCGCCATCGGGATCGGGCACGTCAGGAACCCGTGACGAACTCGCCGCCATCCACGCTGATGATGTCGCCGTTGATGAAGTCGGTGCCCTCGCCGGACAGCGTCACGATGGCGTTGGCGACGTCCTGGGGGGTCGTCATCCGCCCAGTCGGGTTGCGGCGCATCGTGAAGTCGATCATCGCCTGGGCCTCGGGGATCTTGAGGAGCGCCGGAGTGATCGTGACGCCCGCCCGGATCGAGTTCGCGGTGGCACCGATGCCCTTGCGCGCCAGCTCCATCGCCAGCTGTCGGATGTGACTCTCGAGCGCCGCCTTGGCCGACGACACGACCCCGTACGAGGGGACCACCCTGGTCGAGCCCTCGGAGGTCATCGCGTAGATCTTGGAACCCTGGCCGAGGAAACCCCGCCGGTAGAGATCCTGGACCCAGTAGACGAGGCTGTTCGCCATCACGTCCTGGGTCATCTCCATCTTCTTGCGATCGACGCCCTCTTTCGGGTCGTCCGTGATGAACGGGACGAGGCTGCCGAAGGCGAGCGAGTGCATGACGACGCGGACGTACGGCTCGCGGCCGGCGGCCCGGGCCGCTCCAAAGCGCGCCTCGAGCGCATCGAGCCCCGCGGCGCGCTTCTCGTCGTCGGCCGCGTTCATGTTGATGAACAGGACGTCCCGGCCCTCGGCGGCGAGATCGGCCTTGAGGTCCTCGACGTGCTGGAGAGCGGCACGGAAGTCGAGGTGGACTCCGCAGATGTTGTAGCCCGCCTTGGCGAGGGCGCGGGAGGTGGCTTCACCCATGCCGGATGAGGCGCCGAGGATGAGCGCCCAGCGCTCGCGGGAGTCGGTCATCGTGGTGGTGTCTCCTGGGGTCGTCAGTCGGTCGAGTCTAGCGCCAGCGCTCACTGGCCGGACGCGGAGTGCGTGCAGCCCTGCACTTGCCAACACGCCCGGCGACGCCGAGGATCACGCCCGTGACGCCAGCACGGCTCCAGGGACCCCGCGTCTGCCTCCGCCCGCTTGACGCGGGCGATCGCCCTGCGCTCGCGACGATCCTCGCCGAACCGGCGGTGGCCCGCTGGTGGGGCCAGTCGGGGTTCGACCAGGCCATGGACGACATCTACGGGCCGTGGGCCCACGAGCCGTTCGCGATCGAGGTGGACGGCAAGGTTGCCGGCTACCTCCAGGTTGCGGAGGAGCTGGACCCGGACTACCGGCACGCGAGCATCGACCTGTTCCTCGGCGTCGCCTGGCAGGGTCGCGGGCTCGGCCCGGAAGCGATCCGGCTCATCTGCCGCCACCTGTTCGAGGAGCGCGGCCACCACCGGCTCACGATCGACCCCGCAGTTTCCAATGAGCGGGCCATCCGGGCGTATGAGCGCGTCGGGTTCCGGCCGGTCGGGGTGATGCGGAACTACGAGCGCGCAGCCGACGGCACCTGGCACGACGGCCTGCTCATGGACCTCCTTGCCGGGGAATTGCTGGGCTAGGAGCGCCTGGTCCAGGAGCGTTCCCGAGCTAGACGACGCCGGCCGCGCGAAGGGCCGCGACTTCGGCCCGGTCGTAGCCGAGTTCGGCGAGGATCTCGTCCACGTGCTCACCGAGGAGCGGCGGCGGCGTCCGGATCGAGGCCGGCGTGGCCGTGAAGTCGAACGGGCTCCGGACCTGGTCCACGGCGCCGAGTGCGGGGTGGGTCAGGGGAACGCGCGCGTGGACGGCCACCGCCTGGGGGGTGGCGAAGGCATCGAGGACATCGAGCAGCGGCCCGGCCGGAACGTCCGCCGCATCCAGGAGGGCGAGCCACGCCGCCGAGGTTTCGGTCGCAAACCGCGCGGCAAGGAGCGGGATGAGCTCCGCTCGATGCTCCACGCGGTCGCCGTTCGTCGCGAAACGCAGGTCCGCAGCCAGGCCCGGGAGCCCGACCGCCTCGCAGAAACGCGGCCACTGACGCTCGCTCCCCACGCCGATCGCGATAACGCCGTCACTGGTCACAAAGGTCTCGTACGGGACGATATTCGGATGGGCATTGCCGCGCCGGCCCGGCGAGCGCCCGGTGACGAACGCGTTCTGGGCCTGGTTCACGAGCAAGGCCAGCGTGCTCTGGAGGAGTGACACGTCCACCCGCTGGCCGCCGGCCCGGGGGCGTGCCATCAACCCGGCCAGCACGGAAACAGCGCCGAACAGGCCGGCGACCACGTCGCTGATGGCCACGCCGACCTTCGTGGGCGGCCCTTCGGCGTCTCCGGTGATCGACATCAGCCCGCCGGTCGCCTGAATGACGAAGTCGTAGCCGGGTTTGGCCGCGTCAGGGCCGCCGATCCCGTAGCCACCGATCGCCAGGTGAACCAGCTCCGGGTTGAGGGCCGCGAGCGCGGCGTCGGAGAAGCCGAGCCGATCCAGACCGCCGGCGCGAAAGTTCTCGACGAGCACGTCGCCACGGGCAAGCAGGTGCCGGAGGACCTCGCGCCCGGCCTCGGCATGGAGGTCGAGGCGGAGGCTCCGCTTGTTTCGGTTGACGGACAGGAAGTACGCGGCGGTCCGCGTTCCCGCCGCCGCCTCCCCAACCCACGGGGGGCCCCAACCGCGCGTCGAGTCACCCTCTGGCGGCTCCACCTTGATGACATCTGCCCCGAGGTCGGCGAGGAGCATCGTGCAATACGGCCCGGCGAGGACGGTGGAGCAGTCAACCACGCGGATCCCGTGGAGTGGGCCGGCAGGGTTTGGCTCGGCGCTCGTCATGGATTGCGATGGTACGGCCGTCCGAGGCCGTCCGAGGCCGCCGCGGGGCGGTGGAGCCTCAGGGCCGCTTCGGGGCGGTGGAGCCTCAGGGCCGCTTCGGTGGCGCGCTGTCGTCAGCAGACGACAACTGGACGGTCTCGGGTCCGACGGGACCATCGAAACTCGGCCAAGGGCGTCATTCCGTCGTGCGGCGAGGTCAATTCGACAACAATGCGCTCCGGAAGGCCGGCCTTGCGGCTGCCGACCCATCTGACGGGATCGACTTTGCGTCCAGTTGTCGTCCCCCGGCGACACTCGAAGTCGCCCCAGGGGATGGCGCGCGACGGGGCTAGGTCGTGGGCCGTCCGATTCGGGCCGGAGCTCCGCCGGCGTGGGCGGCGATGGCATCCCCCTCGTCGATCGCGCGGACCCAGTCCATCAGGTCGCGGTTCACGACGATCGACCCGACGTACTCCTGCACGGGACCGTGAGCGGTGCGGTACTCGACCGTGGCATCGGTCAGCGGCACCATCGGACGACGGCGCCGGAAGTAGAGGAGCGGGTCCAGGCCAGCCGCCGTGTGGACGTCACCGGTGACGAGGTAGGGGCCGCTCCGCAGCGTGATCGCCCGGACCTGGGTCCGCGTCCGCCGTGACCGGTCCCCGCGGGGCCCGGTGGCGTGGACGAGGAGCAGTTCGTGTCGGCGAACGAGGAACTCCGGAATGACCATCGTTTCGCCGTCGGGTAGCCGCTCTGCGAGGACGCCCTCCAGGAGGTACTCGTCATTCTCGTTGAGCATGTCGGTGAGGCGTGAGCTATCCAGGCGGATGCGGCCGGACAGGCGTCCGTCCTCCGCGTACGCAACGAACTCGACCTCGGCGAGGTCGTCCGTACCGGGCGCGGCGGGCGCTGCCTCTTCATCCGGCTGATGGAGAACGAGGCGAACGCGTCGACTGATGGAACTGATCACGAGTGGAGCATGGGCGGCGCTCGCCGGGCCGTCAGCAATGCAGAAGTACCGACGCCCACCGGACCTCCTTCGAACGGCTGGTGGAGTTCCGTCAGGTCCGGGTCGGTCCGGTCGGGTGAGGCTCGGGACGTACCCCCCGGCAGTCAGCCGAGGCCCAGGGTCAGCGTGATCGACTCCCACTTGTCCACGAGGTCGACGATGGCGACGACCACGAGCAGCAGGCCCGCCACGATCTCGATCGCCCGGTGGCGACGAACGATCCAGCGCACGACCGCCTGGGCCCGCACCCCGGTCAGGAGCGACAGCGCCACCAGCGGCAGGCCGAACCCGAGCCCGAACAGGAGGAACGTCCCCATCTTGCCGGCGGCATCCGCCACGCCAAGGCTGATCCCGAGCAGCGAGATGAGGAACGGGCCGGCGCACGGCAGCGCGATCGGGCCGAGGAAGAGGCCGTACAGGTAGGCGCGGCCGTAGGGGTTCGCGACGAGCGGCACGCTCGCGCCGGGCATCCGCTCGAACGGGTTGCGACCGGCGAGCAGCAACAGCCCGAGGAGGATCAGCACGCCGTCGATAACCGGCGTTGCGAACGCCAGCAGGCGACTCGTGGGGACGGCCACGATGACGAGGACGATCGCGATGAGGGTCATCATCGTGAGCACGCCGCCGAGCACGATGAGGCCCAGCAGCCCGGTCCCGCGCCGGCCCTCCAGAGCCCGGCTGTTCGATGCCAGGTAGGCCACGAACCCCGGGTAAAGCGGCAGCAGACAGGGCGACGCCGCGCTGGCGAGGCCGAGACCAACGGGCCCCAGGCCGGACAGCGCGATGATCAGCTGGTCGATCACGATGGGGAACGGATGCCCGGCGCGCCGCTCAAGCCCCGTGGGCCGCGGCGAGCTCGAGGATCCGGTCCACGCTCTTGTGCCCGAACTCGGTCAGGGTCACGGTCCCGTCCGGTCCAACCACCAGGATCGGGGTCGAGGGTGGCGAGAGCACCTGGTTGCCGAAGTCGTTCGCGAGCGCCCGGGCAACGACCGTGGAGGCCACGGCGAACGGCCAGTCGAACCCATTGGATGCGCTGTAGGCCGCCAGATCCTGCGCACTCTCCGAGGATTCCACGTCGATCCCGATCCAGGTCACCCGTGCGGGGTCCAGAAGCGCGAGCGCCTTCACGGCGTCCCGCTGCTGGGACCGGCAGTTCTTGCACCAGATCGCCATCGGCTCGATGAACACGACCCGGCCGTCCGCAACGAGGTCCGCGATCCGGAAGGTCTGGCCGTTCCGGACATCGGTGAGTTCCGCCGTCGCCCATGCCTGGGTGAGGACAACGCCGGGCGTGGCGTCCGGGGGGCCGACCGTCGGGCTTGCGCCCGCGCCGGGTGAGGAGCCGGCGGATGGCTCGGTAGAGGTCGGGGCGGTCGGCGCGGACGGGTCGCGCGTCGGAACGGGCGTCGCGCCTGCGCCCGCGGGACCGGAACAGGCGACGAACGCGACCAGGACGGCGAGGAGGGCGGCGGCCCGCCCGCCGTCACGCGCGTCGGCGCGCCCCCCGGCACGGGCCCCGGCACGGGCAACTCCCCGTGATCGAAATCCTGGTGCGCGTCCGTTCGGCATCATCCCTCGCTCGAGCTGCGTGTCCCGGAGAGTCTCGGCCGCTTCGGTGACGGCTCCGTGACGCCGCGGGCGGCTTCGGTCGAATTCCCCGTAGGATGGCACCTCCATGACCAACCACCGTCCGCGCACCCTCATGACCGTCCACGCCCACCCCGACGACGAGACCATCGGCACCGGCGGGCTGATGGCGAAGGCCGTCCGGGACGGCCACCGCGTCGTCCTGGTCACTGGAACTCGCGGCGAACTCGGCGAGATCGTGGTCCCGGAGATGGACACTCCGGACAATCACCGGCGCCTCGGCGAGATCCGGGCCGGCGAGCTCGAGGCGGCGATGGCCGAACTCGGCGTCACGGAGTGGGAGAACCTGGGCTACCGCGACTCCGGGATGATGGGCACCGAGGGCAATCGCGATCCGCGTTGCTTCTGGCAGGCGGACCCCGACGAGGCCGCGCGGCGCCTGACGTGGTTCGTCCGCCGCGACCGACCCGAGGTGATGACCACCTACAACGACTTCGGCGGGTACGGCCACCCGGACCACATCCGCGTCCATGACGTCTCCGTGCGGGCCTTCGCCCGGGCCGGCGACCCCGCCTGGTACCCGGAGCAGCTAGCGCCCGAGCACGGTGGCACGGGTCCGGCCGGGGCCGACGGCGGCCTGGCGCCGTGGTCGCCGTCCAAGCTGTACGAGCAGGCGATCCCCGCCTCGGTCCGCAACGCGATGCGCGACCAGATGGAGGCGGCGGGCGAGCAGAGCTTCTGGTCCGAGCCCACCGATGCCTCGCCCGAGGAGCTCGAGATGTTCCGGGAGCGGATGGCGAAGATGCTCGTGCCGGACGAATCGATCACGACCTGGATAGACGTCGCCGACGTCATCGACCGGAAGTGGGCCGCGATCCTGCACCATGTCACTCAACTGAGCCGGGAGCATCCGTTCCTTCGCTTCGGCCCGGACGCCTGGCGCGAGTTCTGGTCGAAGGAGGCCTACGTCCTCCGCGAATCGCGGGTGGCCTCTCCCTTGCCCGAGACGGACGTCTTCGCCGGCCTCGACTGACGCGACCACGGCCGACCTGGCCGCTTGCTGCCCGGCCGCACCGCCTCAAGCGCCAGCGCCTCACGCCGCGTCCCGGCCCGCCGTCGGCCACCCGCGCCGCGTCCCGGCCCGCCGTCGGCCACCATCTACGATCCCCGAGCGTACTAACCGCCCGAACCGTCCCCCTTACCCCCACCTACGACGCGGGGTCGTACTAGACCGCAGGCGGGGTCGTCCGGCCGGAAGTGGTCGCCGAATCACGGCGTTGCTGAGCACGAACTTTCGCGAGCGGATCGCGTCGTGCCCGCCAAGGAGTGACAACTCGCCACCTACCACGATCCCCAGTCGTATCTGGGGGTGCCGCGGGCCCGGTTCAGCTGCCCACCCTCGCTCGGCGTGCCATTACCAGTCGAGGAGGCCTTCCGAGGCGGCCCAGACCTGGCCCATCACGACGGCACCGCTCCCGGCGGGGTCCATGAAGTTGGGCTGGGCCTTCTCGAGGATCAGGTGGGGCCGCATCCGGACCTGGACGAGTTCAGTACCGGAGAACGTCAGCTCAAGGGTGATGCCTTCCATCGTCGGCTCTGACCAGGACTGGTCGAAGACGAAGTTGCCGAGGGCGTACCAGATGGGCTTGCCCTTGTAGATCTCCATCCCGGCCGCCCAGTGGGCGTGGTTGCCGATGACCATATCCGCGCCGGCATCGATCGCGGCCTCCGCGAGTCGACGCTGACCGGCGAACGGTGTCGGGTCGTACTCGGTGCCCCAGTGCGGGAAGACGATGACGAGGCCTGCACCGGCGGCACGGGCGACCGCCACGTCCTCCCGAACGTTCTCGGCGGTCAGCGGCGCGCTGCCGGCCAGGTCGGCTGTCGCGAAGTAGCCGCCGGCGATCGTGTCATAGCCGAGGATTGCGACGGTCACGCCGCCCGCGGCGAGCAGCGCAGGCGTCCGGGCCGCCGAGAGATCCGCACCCGCCCCGCTGTGGGCGATGCCCCAGCCGTCGAGGTTCTCGATCGTGTCGAGGATGCCCCGCGCGCCGGCATCCCGGATGTGATTGTTGCCGAGCGAGAGGTAGTCGATGCCGGCGTTGACGAGGCCCTCGATGAGGGCCGGGTCGGCACTGAAGACCGTGCCGGACTCGTGGAACTTGAAGGCATCCGGAGCCGGGTTCTCGAAGTTCGCGATCGCGAGGTCCGCGCCGGAGAGCAGCGCCCGGACGGCGCCCTCGTCGCCGGTTCGCTCCGTCCGGGGCAGGTCCCAGCCGAAGACCGAGCAGTCCTTGCATCGCGAGGTGATCGTCACCGTCCCGCCGTCGAACGGGAAGTCGACCCCGCGCGAGGAAGCCCCGACGGCCAGGGCCACGCCCCGGTCCAGCAGGATGTCGCCCCCGGCGACGAGCGTCCATGCCGTCGCCGGGTCGTAGCGCATTGGCGCCACGGCTGACGGAGACCCCTCAACCTCGATGAACGTGGCCTGGAGCGGCCAGTCTGCGGCCGCGCCGACGCGATCCCCGCCGAACAGGAACGCGCCCGCCCAACCGAGCGCCCGGACGCTCGGGTCCACGTCGTCCGCGAGCAGGAAGGCGAGCCGGTCCCGGCTCGCGGCAAGGTCCGCCTTGAGCGCCCCGAGATCGGGGGCAAGGATGAACCGTGTTCGATCGCCCGGGAGCCCAAGGCCGAGCGCGGCGAGGACCTTGAATCGCTGTGCCTCGACCACCTCGATCGCGCTGTACCGCTCGGATGTGCCGGCCAGGACGGCGGCGACCTCCTGGGCCGATGTCTCCGTCCACGGGGCGCGGAAGTCGGTCACTGGAACGAGCGGCCGAAGGACGATCGCGGGTGTCGGGGCGGGAGTCGCCGAGGGCGTCGCCGAGGGCGTCGCCGAGGCGACCGCGACGGATGGCGCCGGGGACGGCGACGGCGACGCCGAGGACGGGCGCGTCGCGGACGGGTCGCAGGCGACCGCCAGGAGCGCGAACAGGGCCAGCGCGACACCCGAACGCAGGGGCCAGCGAGCGCGCAACGGGACGGGAGCGAGCAACGGGACGGGAGCGCGCAACGGGACGCTCGCCCGCACGCCACGGCGGCCGATCGACCGAGGTCTGACGCGCTCGAATCTCACGACGGGAGGGTACCCGGATCGCGAGGCGACCTCAGCAGGTTCCGCTACGGATTTGCCCCGCCCAGCCAAATGGGGCCCGGTGCGCGACCGGTCAGTCGCCGGGCTCGAGACGGGCGACGATCCGCTGCAGGCCGGCCACACGATCGTCCGGTTCCGCAGTTGCCAAAGCGAGCCCTGCCAGGTAGGTCGAGATCGGGGCGGCAATGCGCTCACTCGTGTGCGCGGCGATCCGCGCGATGTCGAGGAGCGCCGCCTGCTCGGCCGCGCTCACCGTCCCCTGGGCACCCGTCGGCAGAACCTCCGCGAGTCGCTCGAGCCAGTCGCCGAGCGGGATGCCCGGGGCGTCGGTCTTCATCGACATCGTGTCCTCCAGTTCTCAGAACCTCGTTCGCCCACCTGGGACGCCGCAGGATCAGACCTTGACGACCTTGACGACCTTGACGACCTTGACGAGCGTGTCATAGAAGACGGCGCTCCCGCCGACCGGATCGATCAGCGACGTGTTGCCGAGGTACGGATCGATGCGCATCGCCGCGTTGGCGTGGACGCCGCGGATGCGACGGGAGTCGCCCGTGATCGTCGTGCCGTCGACGGTGAAGTCCACCCCGCCGTAGGCCCAGTGCCCGAACCCGAGGCTGAAGGCGATAACGCCGGGACGGATCCCCTCGGTCGTCCGCACGTTGCCGTCCATCGGCACCACGCGGCCGTTGCCAAGGTCCCAGATCCCGTCCGTGTTGGACGCGGACGTGATCCGCACGACGTCATCGTCCTTGAGTCCGCGCGCCTTCGCATCGGCGGCGTTGATCAGGATGAAGTTCGCGGGGCGCAGGGCGAGGAGCCAGTAGTTCGAGGAGGTTCGGCTCTTGGTCTGCATGATCTCCCGGTAGGTGATCATGCGGAGGTCATAGCCCAGCCCCTCGTCGGGAAGCGGCTCTCCCAGGACGGAGACCGGCGCGGGATAGTACTTCCCATAGCCGGCGAGGTGCTCGCCGGTCATCGGGCTCTTCGTGTCGTATGTCTTCTCGCCGTAGATGTTGACCATCGCTCCGTAGGCATTGGCCGCCTGGATCGTGTCAAGGCCGAAGTAGCTCGAGCTCGCCTCCGGGAACTCGCCCTCCTTGTAGCCCTTGCTGAACGACTGGAACCGCCCCCCGCGGTTGAGCACGTAGACCACCTTCGGCCAGAGCTTGCCGGCGATCTTCTCCCAGCGCGCCGCGTCAAAGACGCTCGGCCGGATTCCCTTCCGGACGGTGGAGAAGATACGGAGCTCCTCCGCGTCGGCGTCGGGCACGGAGTCGGATCCGTCCTCCTTCTCGCCGAAGGCGAGGTTGGCGACCATCCGGAGATAGAGGTCGTCCGGGTGCGAGAAGTCGCCGTAGTCCCCGAACCCGCCCGGTCCCCTGGAACTCCCACCGCTCGAGGTACATCTGGTCGGGGAAGATGTAGTCGGCGTACATGCTCGTCTCGCCGATGAACGGGTCGATGGCGACGAACAGCGGCAGTTTCTTCGTGTCCATCAGGATCGGGATCTGTGCGTGGCCTGCCGGCAGTGAGTAGACCGGCGAGCCCATGTACAGCATCAGCGCCTTGACGGGGTACGGGTAGGCGTCTCCGATGGACGGGATGATCTCCTGGTAGACGTCGCTCGAGAGCGGATACCAGTTGCGCTTGGCCGGGTAGCCGTCGCGCTGGAAGAGCGTGTGCTTCTCGTACTTCTCGTTGTGCCGAATGATGCTCGTGCCGAACGGCGCGATGCCACCGGCTCCCTGCTTGAGGCTGAACGGCTGGCCCTTCTTGCTGCCGTCCGCCTTGTACGTCGTGAGCTTGATCAGCCCGCCGGCGTGGTCGAAGTTTCCCAGCAGGGCATTGAGCGTGTACCAGGCGAGCACGTTGTAGAAGCCGTTGGTGTGCTGGCTGACACCCCGGTGGATGTCCGCGACCGCCTTGCGGCCGTGGGCACTGAACTCGTGCGCCACCTCCGCGATGTCGGCCGCGTCCAGGCCGCAGATTTCCGCCCACTCCTCGGGGGAGTGCTCATGGGCGGAGTCGGCAATCACCTGGAGCGACGACTTGACCGTGATCTCGCCGAGCACGACGTTGTCGACGAGCAAATCGCCCCGAATCGCCTTCTCCGGATCCTCTTCGTAGGGGTCCACGGGCGTGGGCACACCGTCCACGAGGGCCACGAAGTAGTCGAACTCGAAGGTCTTCTCCGGGTCGGTCGAGAGCGGACGCAGCTCCTTCTCGGCGATCCCGATTTCGCTCGCTCGAAGGAACTTGCCGGGCACGCCGTCCTCGATCTTGACCAGCCACGTCGCTTCGGTCCAGGTGGGTTCGCCCATCGCCTTTGCGGCGGCCTGGTTGGCGGCCGCCAGGTAGGGCTTGTTGTAGCGGTCCTGGTCGAGCAGGTAGCGGATCATGGCGAGTGCCAGCGCGCCTTCGGAGCCGGGCTTCGCCGGAAGCCACTTCCACGCCTTCGCCGCGGTCTTCGAGAAGCGCGGGTCGACGACCACGAAGCGCATCCCGTCGTCCACGCTGTTCTGCATGATCCGGGGCGAGCGGAACGGCGGCCCGTAGTTCCCCTCGAACGGCGAGGAGCCCACGAAGATCGCGAACTCGCTGTTCCCGACGTCGCCCTGCCAGTAGAACTTCTGACCGTTCTGCCACTTGCCGTCGAGGTACTGCTCGGACATCGCCTTGCCGGTGAAGTACAGGCTGCCCTGGCAGACCGTCGTGTGGCCGTGGGCGTTGGCGGTGCCATAGGCGTTGAGGAAGCGCGAGATCAGGTCCTTGCGCGCCTCCTTGAGCCGGCCCCAGGCGAACGTGAACTGGTTGTTTCGCGGCCCGAAGTCCGGATGGTCAGGGTCGATGAGGTCGTCGAGGTGATCCGCGAAGTCGACCTTGAACGCCTCCACGCGGCCCATCTTGGCCTCCGCGTCCTTCTCGTCATGGATCTTCTTGATCGCGTCCGCCATCGCCTTCGCGACGTCCTTGTCCGTCAGGACCCAGGACTCGCGCAGGCCCGGGACATGCCCTTCGCCGAACAGGTCGCCCCCTTCGACGATCTCGGACACCGCCTGATCGAAGGGGAGGGTCACCCACTGGTTCGCGCCGCGGTTCGTGCCGGGCTTGCGCTTGACGACGCTGACGAGGCGGTACGGGTCGTAGACGCTCTGGATCCCCGCCTGGCCCTTGGGGCAGATCGCGCCGTCGATCGTCCCGACGTCCGTGATCGGCGTCTCGTACGGGATGTGGGGGTACATCGTCATCGGGGAGAACGGGTTGCCCTCGATCTTGGCCGCGATGCCGTCATGGAGCTTCACCTTGATCCCGCAGCCGGTGTTGCACTGGAGGCAGACGGTGTAGATCTGGCTCGCCGGGTCGACCAGCGGGTAGTCGATACCGGCGGCAGCCGGGCTCTCCTGCGCGCTGGCGATCTTCGCGAACCCTGGCAGGTTGCCGAGGAACGCGGCGCTGCCGCCGGCGATCGCGCTGAGCTTGACGAACTGACGGCGTGAAAGGCCGCAGTCTTCCGGGCGCTCGTCCAGGGTCGGGCTGACGCGGTCGCTGCTCATGACGCTACCTCCGGGGAGTTCTTGAGGAACGGAAGCCGGTCGCTGCCGACGAGGTAGGCGAGCGTCGCGAGCCCGACCACTCCGATCGTGACCGACCACTCCATCAGGCTGGGGGTGTAGTCGTAGTTGAGATGCGGTCCGGTGAACGCCTCCGCGAGGCCGTCCAGCTCCGGGATCGCGAGGGCCGGAAAGATGATCGCCGTGCGTCCCACCGCGAGCCCAACGAGCACGAGCACGCCCGCCATGCCCATCACGATCGGGGTGCGAGCGCGACCGGGCCACAGGATGACCGCCATCGGGACGACGATCCCGAGGCCGATCTGGAGGATCCAGAACGCCCATGCGTACTGCCCGAACAACACCAGCTCCGCGGTCGCGACGGCGTCGGGCACCCTGCTGTACAGCACCTGGCTGTAGTCGACCCACAGGAAGTAGGACTTCGTGAGGAGCAGGACGGCCATCGCGGCTCCGAGGACGCGGAGCAGCCTGGCCCTGCGGTCGGAATCTCCGACGACGCCGAAGAACCCCACGATCACGAGCATCACGGCCACGCCGGATGCCAGGTTGAGGACCGGGAACTGGGCGGGCAGCATCGCATTGTGGAGGCTCACCCGTCCGGCGTTCACACCGAGGAGCGCACCCACGCCGCCGCTGACGAATACCGCCAGGACGAGCCCGAACGACATGACCGGCCGCAGCAGGCGCCGTGATCCTCGCATCGCGAGGACGAGCGATGCGAAGGCGGTCAGGAAGAGCGCCGAGTAGCTCCACACGAGCTGCGCGAGGAGCGAGCTGAAGTTGGGCTGGAGGTAGACCTTCCAGATCCGCTCCAGGTGCCCGAGATCCAGCCCGATGAGCAGCAGTGCTGCCGGCAGGGTGACGAGGCTCGCCCACAGGGCGTAGCGGCCTGTCCCGCGGAAGAGCGGGATGCCGAAGACGTAGTCGAGGGTGGCCAGCATGAAGGAGCCGGCAGCCAGGCCGGCGAAGAACAGGTACATCGCGACCCACAGGCCCCAGTTCACGTAGGACCCGTAGTTGACGTCGCGCTCCCCGAAGGCGAGACGGCTCCAGAAGCCGTAGGCACCCAGGACGAGGGCGACGATGGCAAGGACGTACAGCGCGCGCTTGATGGTCAACATCGGTCCGCTCCCGCCTACGACAGGTAGTAGACGCGCGGCTGCGTCCCGAGCTCTTCCTTGAGCCGGGAAACGTTGGGCCGTGCGATGAGTTCGGCGACGAGACTCGTCGGGTCGTTTGCGTCGCCGAAGAGCGTTGCCCTG
This sequence comes from Chloroflexota bacterium, assembly GCA_015661135.1. GTDB lineage: Bacteria > Chloroflexota > Limnocylindria > Limnocylindrales > CSP1-4 > UBA5189. Next base: position 11,864 of record JACVXW010000013.1, on the reverse strand, counting down.
CCGATGCATGACGTCACGCAGGCCGGGAGTTCACCGACCTTGATCCGATGCAGGCAGAAGTGGCACTTGCGGGCGTTGCCGATCGGCGACTGGCCGGGTTCCCGCGAGCGCGCGGTGCCGTACTCGAAGGTGTCGATCTTCTCGTACCGACCGGCGACCTTGCTCCCGGCGATCACGCCGGCAACGACCGGGAGACCCTCGCCGTAGGTGGTGCCGAAGTCGGAGGTTCGGGCGCTGTACGGGCATGCCGTCAGGCAGGCGCGACAGCCGATGCACTGGTCGTAGTCGACGACCACGATGCCGTCCTCGTTCTTGTACGTCGCCTTGACCGGGCAGACCGGCACGCACGGCGGGACTTCGCACTGCATGCACGGGCGGGGGATGAACTTCCGGCCCACGTTCGGGTACGTCCCGAACTCCTCCTCGATCACGGGGCGATAGACAACGCCCGGGGGCAGCTTGTTCTCGGCGACGCAGGCGATCGTGCAGGCGTGGCAGCCGACGCACTTCCGCAGGTCGATGACCATGACCCAGCGGCGATCCGCGGCCGGCTTCTCGAGAGCGCGAAGGAGCTCGACGCGCATCCGCTCGAGGACGTCGACCTGGTCACCCCCGCTCGTCAGGGCCGATGACGGGCCGGAAAATGCAGGGCCCGATTCCAGGTTGCCTGGATCGGCTTCGATGGCCAAGACCTCGTACGCGGTGATCGCAGCAACCGCTCCGGCGCCCAGCGCGCCCTGGAGGAAGCCTCGCCGTGAGAGCCCGTCGTCGCGAGGACCAGGAGGGTACTCGTTCATCAGCCGCCTCCGACTCGTGATCGCGTCTGGCCATGGCCGGGGGGCGCATTCCGGGATGCTGCGACTCTCCCAGAACGGGCCATCGCTCGGACTAGGCCATTCGGCCCGATCACACCGGCCGGATGGCCCGGCCTCAGCAATGAGCCAGGGGGTGGGCCCGTCGGGTACGGGTGGGCGAGCCATGGTGCCCGGCCCGTCGCGAGCGTCTGCCGCTCGTCGGACGAGGTGACGCCCCGTTCGGGCGGGCGAACGGGGCGTCGGATGCATTCGATGAGGTGGCGGACCCGACCGGATTCGAACCGGCGATCTCCAGCGTGACAGGCTGGCATGTTGGGCCGCTACACCACGGGTCCGTGCGGCGAGTGCGGAGAATAGCAGGCCAGCCGAGCCCTGTCAGACGCTTGACAGACGCTCGTACGCATCCCAGAGGTCTGTGCCCGGGACGGAGCACCCGGATTGCCCGGACTGCCGCGGCGCGGCGCGGCGCGGCTTCGGCGCGGTTTTCGTGGCCAACGCTCCCCCGGGGAGCACTCGCCAGGTTCAGGCGGGCGTCGAGCCCACCCAGCGTCCCGACAGGGCGGTTGGCCCGGCCCGGCCACGCTCGGCGCCCGCGCCACGCACGGGAAATCCGGTCGATCTCGGCGGTCGCGGCTGCCGTCCGTGGCCGGCTACCCGCGCAGTGCTCCGGGGGTGGTCGCAAGCCAGGATTGCCCGGGGCAGCACGGGTAACGGATTGCATCCCGAGTCAGGCCGGGCGCCCCGGCCCGTCCCCGTTGACTCGGTCAGAAACCGGCGATCCCGCGCGGCGCGTTCGGGGCGAGGATGGCAGGGCGGAAGCCGTTCGCGTCGGTCACGTCGCCGAGGACCTCCACGACCTGGCCCGACCGCGGATCGTGGAACCAGACCGAGGCGGCCCAATCGGCAGGCGAACCCTCCCCGTCCAGACCCGCAAGGGCGACCGTGGACAGGTACTCCTGTCCGGGCGTCAATCCGATCTCGTTGTAGTGCGCCGCCGGGGCCCATCGGGCGACCAGCTCGACAGCATGCGGATCGATCACCCAGATTCCGGTAGACGCGGTGCGGTCATCCCGGATGTCGTCGGCGACGCTCCGGAAGCCGAGCGCGTAGATCAGCGAGCCGTCCGCCGATCCAACTGCGCGCGTCACGCGGAGCGACTGGTCATCACCGGCGAGCGGCACCCACGGAGAGTTCGGCCCGGGAAGGGGCGCCGTCCATGGCCGCTGATCGCCTGTGCCCACCCTGGCTCGGTCGATCTCCAGCGTCGCGGTCGCGCCCGTGGCGAGATCGAGTCGGGTGAAGACATGGGCGAGGCTGGACCAGCGATAGAGCACGCCGTCCTGGGTGTCGAGCAGCCAATCCCAGTCGATCGCTCCCACGGGCGGGCCCACGGCCACGTCGCGCGCGCCCGCGCCGAATGTCTCGACCCTGACGTAGGGCTGGACGCCAATCCCTTCCCGACGGGTGCAGATCGTGATGAAGTCGCGATCGGTGGCCCACGCGGACAGCTCCGGGTCGCACGGATCGTCGGTCGCGTCGTGGACGGAAACCTCGGAGGTCGCGCTGTCTCCCGGGGCGAGCTCCGCGGGGATCACGAAGCGGGCCTGCTGGAAGGCCGGGATGCGCTGCTGATGCGGCTCGCTGAACACCGAGACGACGACCGACAGCCGGCTCGCATCCGGGGAGGCGCGAATGCTCACCCGAACGGCAGACTCCGCCTGGGTGATCCAGCCCGTCGGCGACGGGCCGGGGACCTGGTCGGCAGCATCGGCGGCGTCGGCCGCGGGCACCGGCACCGGGTCGAGGGCGAATGAGGCCTCTACGGCGAGGGTGGCGAGATCCACGCGGTCCACGCCGATCTGCCATCCCTCGGCCGTCCGGACGGCATGGGCGAGCCAGAGCTGGCGGCCGTCGCGAGAGATCTCCGCATCCACCTGGATCGGGTCGCCGAAGACGTCCTGCTCCACCGATTGGAGTTCGTACAGCGTCGTCCGCGCGGTCTCCACCCCGGCGTCGTACCGGCGCAGCGTCACCCGCGTCATAGAGCCCGACTGGGACCATGGGACCTCCAGACAGACGCACAACGCCCGGCCCTCGCCGTCCACGAACAGGCCGGATCGCGGCGCCGAGTACGGGTCGCCGGACATTCGGCCGGTGGCCGGGTCAAGCCACCGCAGGCCTCCCGCGTAGACCGTCAGGAGGCGGGTCGGCGCTGGCGAGCGGAGTAGCACAACGTCCGGCAAGGCCGTCGCGATCGGCCGGCCGGAGGCGTTCGCGGGGCGCTGATCAGGGCTTGCCGGCACGAGCTGTCCGAGGGCCGCGAAGGCCAGGCCGGTCAGGACGATCCCGAGCGCGATCGCGCCGGCCAGCCGCGTGCGAACGGCGTCGCGATGACCGATCCGCGCATCAGCGCGGTAGCCGTGATCCGGCTGGATGGGCTCCCGGACCGCGTGCTGATTGACGACGTCGGGATCGGGACGACGATCCATTGCACGGCAGGCTACACCCCGGACCCGGCGCCGGTTCCCGGCGGCTCCGGAGGGACGCGGTATCCTGCCTGCGCCCATGGAACTGATCGATCTTCGATCCGACACCGTCACCAAACCGACGCCGGAGATGCGCCGGGCGATGGCAGATGCGGAGGTCGGGGACGACGTCTGGGGCGACGACCCCACGGTCAACGCGCTCGAGGAACGCTCGGCCGAGCTGCTCGGCAAGGAGGCCGCCCTCTTCGTTGCCTCGGGAACGATGGGCAATCTCGTCGCCCAGCTCGCCCACCTCGCCCGCGGGCAGGAGACCATCGCCGGACGCCAGAGCCATATCGTCCTGGACGAGGCGGCCGGGCACGCGGTCATCGTGGGCACCTCGGTCCGGGCGCTCGAGGATCGGCCGGACGGGACACTGGACCTCGACGCCATCCGGGGCGCGTTCCGGGACCCGCTGGACGCCCACGAGCCGATCACCGGCCTGGTCACGATCGAGAACACCCATGCCCACTCGATGGGGCAGCCGGTCTCGGTGGCGTACACCGCGGAGGTGGCCGCGATCGCCCACGAGCGAGGCGTGCCGCTCCACGTGGACGGGTCCCGGATCTGGAATGCGGTCGTGGCGCTCGGGGTTCGGCCGGCTGAGCTCGCGGGCCCGGCCGACACGCTGACTTTCTGCCTCTCGAAATCCCTCGGCTGCCCGGTCGGCAGCGTCGTCGTGGGGCCGAAGGACGTCATCTGGCGCGCCCGCCGGGCCCGCAAGATGGTCGGCGGCGGGATGCGCCAGGCGGGGATCCTCGCGGCTGCCGGACTGGTCGCCCTGCGCGACGGCGACGCGGGGATGATCGACCGGATCGCGGACGATCACGCCAATGCCCGGCTCCTCGCCGAGGCGCTGTCGGGCATGGCCGGGATCCGGGCGGCGGGCGATATCGCCCAGCCCGGCGAGGGTCCGCTTGACCCGGGCCGGGTCCGGACCAATTTCGTCCTGTTCCGCGTGTCGGGGGATCGGGCGGCGTTCCTCGAGGCCGTCCGGACCCGCGGCGTCCTGCTCGAGTGGTACCCCCACGACCAGGTCCGGGCGGTGACGCACCACGGCATCACCCGGGCCGACATCGAGCGGACGATCATTGCGGTTCGCGATGCGCTGCGAGAGGCCGCCTCCCCCACCGGCGCACCCGCCGACGCTCCCGTCGGCGCCGGCGTCACCCAGTCCGCATGAGCGACCGGCAGATGGTCGGTGGAGTAGCCCTCCCCCGGCCCGCTCCGGCACCTGATCGAGGGCCGCTGGACGACACCTTCTATGACCTCGTGGAGGCAAGGGTCGCGCGGGTCATCAACAACGACCCGGTGACGGCGACGTACCTCGGCATCCACGCCTGGGATGACCGGCTGCCGGACCCGAGCCGCGACCGGATCCTTGGCGATCTGGCCGACGATCGGCGGCACCTCGCCATGATCGAGGCGGTGGACCCGGCCGGCCTGTCGGCCATGGTCCGGTTCGAGCGTGATCTCGAGATCCACAACGTTCGCCGGGCGATCTTCGACACGGACGTGATCCGCCGCTGGGAGCGGCACTCATCGGGCATCGATTCCATCGGGGATGCCTTGTTCCCGCTCTTCACCCGAGACTTCGGAACGCCGGCCGAGCGGTACGCCGCCATGGCCGGCCGCCTGGAAGCCGTCCCGGCACACCTCCTGGCGCACCGCACCCGAGCCGAAGGCCGGCAGGTCCGACTCTGGCAGGAGCTCGAGATTGCGTCAGCGAGAGACCTTCCGTCATTCCTGGCCGAGATCCTGGAAGGTGCCCGCGCCCTTCACCTCCCGGCCGCGGAGGTTCGACGGCTGGAGCGGGCAGTGGAGCGTGCCGATACGGCCGTCGCGGACCACGCCTCATGGGTCGAAACGTCGCTCCCCGGCGGGACGAGCGAGTGGGCGCTGGGCCGTGAGCGGTACGACGCGCTAGTGGCGCATCGAGCGTTCGACGGTCTGGACGCCGACGCCATCCTCGCGATCGGCGAGGAGCAGCTGGCGCTGCATCACGCCGCCCGGGCGGCGGCGGCTCACGAGGTTGACGCTGACGCGCCCGAACTCGAGGTCGTGGAACGGATCAAGTCGGACCACCCGGCCACCTTCGAGGACGCGCTCGTGGAATACCGCGAGGCGATGGCGCGAGCGCGTCAGTTCCTGGTGGATCGCCGGCTCGTGAGCGTTCCGGATGACGAACGGGTCGATGTCGTCGCCACGCCGACCTATCTCCGTCGGATCATGCCGTTCGCCGCCTACTTCGCGCCGGCGCCCTTCGACCACGATCCCGTCGGTACCTACATCGTCACGCCGTCCGTGGACGACAATCCGGATGCCCTCCGCGAGCATTACCGCGCGGGGATCAGCAACACCAGCATCCACGAGGCCTATCCCGGCCACCATCTCCAGCTCGCGGTGGCGGTTCGCCATCCGTCGTTGACTCGGCTGCTCACGGACGCGCCCGAGTTCGTGGAGGGCTGGGGCATGTACAGCGAGCAGATGATGCGCGAGGAGGGCTTCGACGACGGTCCGGCCTTCCGGATCGGCCTGGCGACCGATGCGATCTGGCGAGCCTGTCGGATCATCCTGGACATCCGGATGCACCGGGGCGAGATCTCGACCGAGGCGGCCACCGAGTTCCTCATCGAGCACACCCGGTTCGAGCGCCCGAACGCCGTCGCCGAGGTCCGGCGGTACACGTCGTCGCCGACGTACCAGCTCTCATACCTGCTGGGCAAGGTCCTCATCCTGGGCCTGCGCGACGACGAACGGCAACGGCGCGGTGGGTCCTTTTCGCTCCGCGAGTTCCACGACACCCTGCTCCGCAACGGGTCCCTCCCGATCAGCTTCCATCGGCGGCTCCTCAACGGCGAAGGCCGGCCGGCGCTGCTCGGTTCGAGCGGCGTGGATCGCGCCGCCGCCCGGTCCTGACCCGGGGCCGCGTGCAGGTCATTCCGGCGATCGACTTGGAGCGCGGGCGCTCCCGTGTTGTGTTCTGGCCGGGCGTCTCGTCCGGGGTCGGCGCGCCGACGGATCGGCCGGACCGGATCGCGGAGCACTTCGTGGGACTCGGCGCAACCCTGATCCACGTGGTCGACTTCGACGGGGCGCGGGCCGGCAGCCCGGTCAACCTGGAGGCGGTCGGCGCGATCGCCGCGCGCATCGCCACCCCCATCCAGATCGCCGGCGGGGTGAACACCGCCGACGGCATCCGCCTGGCGTTCGCCGCCGGGGCAACGCGCGCGCTGGTGGGCCTCGCCGTCGCCGACGACCCGGACGCATTGCGGGCGTGCCTGGCCGTGGCCGGCGACTGGCTGGCGGTTGGTCTCGATGCGCGACCGGAGCGACTGGCCGCCTTCCCGTGGCGGCGCACACGCATCCCGACCCTGGGTGAACTGGCCGGCGAGCTGGTCGGCGCAGGGGTCGCGCGGCTGGTGCTCACCCACGGCGGCGATCCGGCCGACCTGGCCGCTCTCACGGATCTCGCCGCCACCGTGAACGTCGAGATCCTGGTCGCCGGCGGAGTTCGCGACCTGGACGGGGTCCGCCGCCTGCGCGATGCGGGCGTGGGAGGCATCATCATCGGCGAGGCGCTCCTGTCCGGGGCGATCGACTTCACCGCCGCCCGGGAGGCCGCCGCATGACCTCGCGCTCCACCGATTTCCCCGGTCCTCGCCGCGCGACCGGCGCGCGACCCGCCCGCCGGACGATCTTCGCCTTGAGCCTCGTCCTGGGCCTCGCCCTCGTGGTCGGCGCCTGCTCGCTGGGCACGCAGGTGTCGTCAACCCTCAGCACGGTCGGCGATCCAGTGCCAGGTGCGGACGGCTGTCCAACCAGCCAGCCGGCGGCCCTGCCCGCGGGCGAGACACGGACCGTGGAGATCAAGACCGCCAAGGGGACGATCACCCTCAAGATCGACGGCGCGCTGTCGCCGATCGCGGCCGGCAACTTCGTGGCCCTCGCCGAGTGTGGCTACTACAACGGCGTCGTCTTCCACCGCGCAGCGACGCTCCAGGACGGGACGCCGTTCGTCATCCAGGGCGGGGACCCGACGGGAACCGGCAGTGGCGGCCCGGGCTACGCGATCCAGGACGAGCAGGTGACCGCGACCTACGCTCGCGGCACGCTCGCGATGGCCCGGTCCGCCCAGCCGAACTCGCAGGGGTCGCAGTTCTTCATCGTCCTGTCGGACGCATCCGGCTCGATCCTCGCCTCGTACAACACCTACGCGATCTTCGGCGAGGTCACCGCCGGAATGGAGGTCGCCGACGCGATCCATGCGGCTGCGGACGCCGAACTGCCGACGAACCCCATCGCCATGGATGAAGTGACCGTTTCGAACCCGTAGCGCCCGGCGATCGCCGAGCCGCCAACCCTCATCAACCTGGGAGGAACCATGACCCGCGCCACCATCGCGACCGACCTCGGCGACATCGAGGTCCAGCTCTACACGACGGACGTGCCCAAGGCCGCGGGCAACTTCGTGGACCTCGCCCGGAAGGGCTTTTACGACGACGTCGTCTTCCATCGGGTCATCCCCGGCTTCGTCATCCAGGCCGGCGACGGCCAGTACGGCAAGAAAGCGACACTGGACAAGAGCCGGGTCGGGACGGGCGGGCCCGGCTACAAGTTCGACGACGAGCCGTTCAAGGGCGACTACGCCCGCGGATCGCTCGCCATGGCCAACGCCGGGCCGAACACGAACGGCAGCCAGTTCTTCATCTGCCACCAGGACCTGAGCGGCGGCCGCCTGCCGAAGAACTACACCCTGTTCGGGATCGTGACCAAGGGCATGGACGTCGTGGACCAGATCGTCTCGGCGCCGCGCAACGCCCGGGACCTGCCCGATTCGCCGGTCGCCATGAACTCGGTGACGATCCACGACGACTGACGCCCGGCGGCGGGGGTCGCAAGCGCTCGGCGCGAATGGTTAAGGAATTTACACAATTAGCGCGTCGAAAAGGGTTGGCATCGAGCGCCCGTTCGGGTAGACTCCAACGTGCACTGCGTTCGCGCAGTACGCTGCCCCAGCGGCAAGGTCATGGGTAGGTTGGGTCAGGGTAGTCGGTGCAGCCGACGTGATAGATGCCTTTGACGCGTGGGGGGCTTCCGCTTCGGCGGAAAGTTCACCGGGACAGCAACGGAGCGGCTCCCTCGGGAGCCGCTCCGTACTTTTTCGGCAGCGTCCCGCCGCGGCGCGGGGGCAGGCCGGCCCTCGCGGCCTTCGGATTCCATGGCGACCCAGGCTGGGGCTCATGCCCGGCGCGCTGAGGGGTGCGCGCCATTTGCCTATGATCGCAGGGTGCTCTATCAGCCCGGTCATCGGAAGTTCGAGGTCGAGGATCCCGCGGCGCTCCTCGAGGAGCTCTGCGGTCATGTGCCGGGCACCCTGGTGACGCACACCGCCGACGGGTTCCGGGCGACCATCCTGCCCATGCTCTTCGATCCCGGCGATGGCCCGTTCGGCACCCTGCGCGGCCACCTGGCTCGCGGGAACCCGCAGTGGCGCGACATCGGACCGGAGTCGCACGGTCTGGCCATCTTCGATGGACCCGACGCGTACGTGTCACCGACCTGGTACGCGGAGAAGCGCCTGACCGGCAAGGTGGTGCCGACCTGGAACTACATCACCGTCCAGGCACAGGGCGTCCTGCGCCTCCGGCATGAACCCGAGTGGTTGCTGGCGCACGTGCGTCGATTGGTGGACCGCCACGAGCGATTGCTGCCGGATCCGTGGTCGCTCGACGACGCGCCCGACGGCTACAAGGAAACGCAGGTTCGGGCTATCGTTGGACTCGAGCTTCGAATCGATCGGCTCGAGGCCAAGCGGAAGCTCAGTCAGAACCGGAGTGACGCGGACATCGCGGGAACGATTGGCGGCCTCGTCGCCGGAGGACCAGGCGAGCAGGCCGTCGCCGCTTCGATGGCCGAACAGACCTCCGGCACCACCGACGCCGGCCGACCGGGCTCGCCCAGCCGACACCGCACGGGCCTGCGAGCACGCGGTGCCACCCTTCGGGAGGCCTGATGTCCGAGCCGATGTACCCCGAGTCGGTGGAGATGGACCCGGAGTGGACGGCCGACACGGTCGCCGTGCAGGCGGGCAGGCCCGCACGGGTGCCGGGCGCCCCGATGAATGCCCCGATCACCATGAGCTCGACCTACGTCCATGACGACCGACTCGAGTACGGCCGCGACGGCAATGCCGGATGGGGGGCCGTGGAGACCGCGCTCGGCGCCCTCGACGGTGGCCACGCGGTGACGTTCGCGTCTGGCCTCGGAGCAGCGACCGCGATCGCAGAGCTGGTTCCGGCAGGCGGCACCGTCGTGCTGCCCAAGGTGGCGTACTACGGTGTGAAGGGCATCTTCGAACCGAGGACACTGCCGCGGTTCTCGCGGCGGCTGACGGCGCCGACATGGTGTGGGTGGAATCGATCGCGAACCCACTCATGGTCGTGGCCGATGTCCCTGCCATCGCCGCCGGCGCCCGCGCGCGCGGCGCGATCACGGTCGTCGATGCGACGTTCGCGACGCCGCTGCGCCAGCGTCCGCTCGACCTGGGCGCCGACATCGTCCTGCACTCCGCGACCAAGCTGATCGGCGGGCACTCGGACCTGCTGATGGGAGCGGTGGTGTGCAGGGACGAAGCGCAGGCGAACTCCCTTGTGGCGTACCGCCGCGACCACGGTGCGATCCCGGGCGGACTCGAGGCGTTCCTGGCGCTGCGCGGGTTGCGAACGCTCGCCGTCCGGCTCGACCGGGCCGAGGCGTCGGCGGGCGAGCTCGCCCGTCGTCTGGCCGCGCACCGGCACGTGGCCAGGGTGAACTACCCCGGCCTGCCCGGCGACCCCCAACATGAGCGTGCCGCGCGCGTGCTCACGGGCGGGGCCGGGTCGATGCTCTCCTTCGAGGTCGCCGGCACTCCCGAACAGACCGAGGCGTTCCTGTCGCGGCTGCGCCTCGTGACCCATGCCACGAGCCTCGGCGGTGTCGAGTCCCTGATCGAGCGCCGCGCCCGCTACGCTGGTGACGCCACCCTCGTCGGGCCGACCCTGTGTCGCCTGTCGGTCGGCATCGAGAACGTCGAGGACCTCTGGGCAGATCTCGACCGGGCGCTGCGGGCCGTCCTCGGCTGAGCCACCACAGCCGCGACAGACCGACGCTCAAGTTGGCAGCCGGAGGTCTCCCGCCCGAGCGGGTACCATCGTGGCCCGCGCGCCTGTAGCTCAGTGGATAGAGCGTCGGCCTCCGGAGCCGAAGGTCGCAGGTTCGAATCCTGTCGGGCGCGCCATTTCAACCTTTTCGGGCAGCGCCAGCGCCAATCCGTGCGCGTAGGCCGCCGCGGTCAGCCGGACACCCACGATCTCGGGGCCGGCAACCGTGATCCGTTCGTAGAAGGCGTGCATCAGATCTGCCTTCTCCTTCGGTACGTCTGCGGCCTGGAAGGACTCGCCGAGGGCGCGGAGCCACCCGACTGCGCGATGACCGGGTAGGCCCGGGGCCGATCGCTCCACGATGGCGTCAGGTTGCTCACGAAGGGCCTTCAGGCGGGCGAGGTAGGTGTCGTCGCGAGCAGGCCACCAGCGTGCTCCAGCGCCAGCTCGCGGATCTGCCGATCAATCCGTGCTCGGTCGATCGCGACCGGCTGCTGGTTCGACCCGAGCGCCGCGACGACCGATGCCATGGTGACATCGTCGAGCGCGATGCCGGCGACCTGGGCCAGCACAGGCGCCTCCCAGGTCGCTCGCCGAGGCGGGCCTTACGGCCCCAGGCCTCGCACGGGTTGGCGTGGTGCTTGCGGTGGCGGCCGTCGGCGAAGGTGCCGTCGTTCCGCAGCCGTCGACCGCAGACGCATTCGAGGAGGCCGCCGAGCAGGTCGACCCGATCCCAGTTCTTCGGTGCCCCGCCGCGAGTCTTGGCGCGTCGGACCTCCTCCACTCGCGCCCACAGCTCGTTGGACACGGGCGGCGTGGCCCGCCAAGGTGCTGGACGGCGCGTCTCGTCCTTGCCGCGGTGCCGCCGGATCCAGCCGTTGTAGAGCGGGTTCATGAGGATCATCCGGATCCGCGTAGCGGCGAGGCCGGTCTCCGCCTCGAGCTGCGTCGCGCTGACGTTGCCGAGGGCATACCGCTCGAACAGGCCCACGACGATGGGCATCCGGTCGGGATCGACCTCGAGGGTATGGGGCGGCTCCGGCAGGCGCCTGAAGCCGAGGGCGGCACGGCCACCGGGATCGCGCTCCTGGTCGAATTTGGCGGCATAGCCCTCGGTGATGCGTTCCGATAGGCGGCGGCTGTACTTCTCGGCTCCTGCCGCCTCGGAGATCAGCTCGTCCCAGTCCGAGGGATCGGAGCTCAGGATCTTCCGGTCGCACGTGACCAGGGCGACACCGTTCGGGTGCAGCTCGTCCTCGAGTAGTTCGAGGGTCCGGCGCAGGTTGCGCTGCCAGCGGTCCGAGTATCCGGTGAGGAGGAGGTCGAAGCGGCCCGATCGGAGATCGTCGACCATCGTCGCCATCGTCGCCGACTGCCAGACG
>JACVXW010000012.1 GCA_015661135.1 Chloroflexota bacterium | reverse complement strand
ACGTTCGCCTTCCGGGGCCCGTTCGAGATGGCAAAGATCACCGCGACCGTGGATGAGCTCTCGGCGGGCCGGATCGAGGTCGGGCTCGGGGCCGGCTGGCACGCGCCTGAGCACTTGCCGCTCGGGCTGCCGTTCGGAGCGCTCGGTGAGCGGTTCGAACGCCTCGAGGAGCAGCTCACGGTCCTGCCCCGGCTGTGGATCGGCGAGGAGGTGAGCCATTCCGGCCGACACTACCGGCTCGATGGCGCCGTGTCGCTGCCGCGTCCGGTCCAGTATCCCGGTCCGCCCATCATCGTCGGCGGGAAGGGCCGGCCACGAGGGCTTCGACTGGCCGTCGAGCACGCAGCCGAATACGACCTCGACACGGTTGGGCCGGATGTCTGCGCGGACGTCGGCCGACGTCTCGACGCTGCCTGCGCAGCCGCGGGACGGCCACGTGGCTCGATTGTCCTGTCTGTCATGACCCCGCCGGCCGACGGCTCGGGGCCCCTTCGCCGCCAGCTCGAGGCCTATGCCGCGGCCGGGATCGAGCGAATCGTCCTCGACCTCGGCACGGCTCCGATTGGCGCCGATGTCGACGGTCTCGCCGCCAGCCTGCGGGCCTCGATCGGCTGGTCCGGCGCGTCCGCCGTCAGCCGGTGATCGTCTTGCGGTAGGCGAGCTTCTTCAGGACGAGCCCGCCCTTGAACTCGAAGAAGTCGGCACCCTCGACGGATCCCTCGTTGCCGTCCTTGTCGACGAAGGTGCTGGTCCAGCGCGCGAACGCCAGGTCGCCGTAGAGGTACGTGTGGTGGTAGTCGTGGGTGCTCGAGCGGTTCGTCGACGCCGCGTGCATGGCGTCGAGGCCAGCCTTGATCCCGGCCGGCCCGACGAACCGGTTGCCGTGGGGAAGGGGACCGTAGGAGGCCTCGTAGACGCCCTCCGGATGGGTCATCGCGGAGATCTGCTCGACATTGCTCGTCGACCAGGCCTCCAGGTAGCGCTCGAAGAGCGCCACATTTCCCGTGTCAGTGGTGGTTTCGATCTCCGTGGTCATCGGACTCCTCCGTTGGCGGGGCGGCAAGGTTTGTCGGGTCGCGGGGGCCCCATCAGGCCACGAGCCGGGGGCGCCGGAAGGTCCCGTCCGCAAAGCGCCCCAGGCGGAAGGGATGGAGGTCGTGGGAGGGCCGGCCGTCGACGATCTGCTCCGCGAGCAGCTTGCCGACGATCGCACCCATCCCGAAGCCATGCCCGCTGAAGCCGGCCGCGATGACCAGCCCACCGGGCGAAGCGACGGCGTCGATGACGGGCACGGCGTCCGGCGTCGCATCCGTGTAGCCGGCCCACGCCCGGTCGACCTCGATGGGAACGCTCGGGAAGATCTCGCGGAACTTCGCGACGCTCATGCGGACCTTCTCGGCGCTCAGCGCCGGTGACAGGACGCGGCCCTGCCGGAGGCGCCAGGCGAGGTCCCGCCGCCGGGCTCGGCGCCCGACGTCCTCGAGGAGGGGCCGACCGACATGGACCTTCAGGAGGCGCCGGTTCTTGATGTAGTTGGGCAGGAAGGCCCGCAAGTGGCGGAATGAGTCGAGGGTCACGTCGTAGTCGCTCCAGCCACCCGCCGCGACGTACAGGGCGCCGTTCGGGCGCTGGCGAAAGGACACCACCGGGTGGTAGCCCACGCCCATCTCGGAGAGCGGGGCGACCGGCTTCGTGCGCGCGGCGGTCGAGCGCACGATCCGGATCGGGAGGTCGACACCCACGCCGTAGAGGAGGGGCGCCGTCCAGACACCCGCCGCGCACACGACGGTCGACGCATGGATCACGCCTCGCTCGGTGGTAACGCCCGTGACCCGGCCCCGGTCGACGAGGATTCCGTCCACGACGGTCCCCTCGGCGACGATCGCCCCGCGTGCGGCCGCGCCGGCCCCGATGGCCCGCGTCGCGAGCCATGGCTCGGCGTGGGCGTCGGAGGGTGTATGGAGGGCCCCCAACCATGATCCGGCGAGCTCCGGGAGGAGCCGTTTCGTTTCGCGTTCGTCGACGATCCGGCTCTCGAGCCCGGCCGCCTTTGCGACCTTGAGCCACGCCTCGAAGAAGGCGATCCGGGCTGGATCACGGGCGATTGCCAGGTTGCCCTTCTGGGTCCACTCGAAGTCGTCGCTGAGCTCCGTTGACAGCTCCGCCCAGCGTCGGACGGATGCCTGCATGAGGGGCAGCTCGTCTTCGTCCCGGGCCGCCTGGCGGATCCAGCCCCAGTTGCGGCCGGACTGCTCCCCGCCGATGCGGCCCATCTCGAGGAGGACGACCGAGACGCCCCGGAGGGCGAGCTCGTAGGCCGCGGCTGCGCCCATGACCCCACCGCCTACGACCACGACGTCCGTACGGCGGGGGAGGGTCGGCGGCTCCGCGATCGAGCCGTCGTCCCACGGCGGGCGGGTCTCGTAGCTGGTGGGCGCGTCCATGGCACCTGAGTCGGGGTTGATCACTGACTGGAATGACGACGCCCGGCCGCGGTGCGGCCGGGCGTCGTCTGCGGTGGTCGGGTTGGCAGGCGCCGGAGGCGCGAGCCGTCAGTCGCCGATCGTCAGCTCCGGCGTGAGCAGGTAGTGCTCCATGGGATGGATCTTGAAGTTCTGGACCTTGCTGCTGGTGCCGGCAAGCTCCTGGGGGTTGTAGAGGAAGACGTCGACGGCGTTCTCCTGGAGCATCGCCGCGATGTCGGCGTAGATCGCGTAGCGGGCCGAGGGCTCCTCGTTCGAGACGGCGGCCTCGAGCTGGGCGTCGACCGCCTCGTCGCAGAAGAGCGAGAGGTTGTAGGTGCCGGCGCACGTGTAGTCGGCGCGGAGGAAGCCGGCCGGGTCGTTGATGTCGGTGAGGTAGCCACGGGAAAGCAGGAACAGGTCGTAGTTGCCGCCGAGGACGTCCGCCTCCATCGCCGCGTAGTCGGCGACCCGGATCTCGACGACGATCCCGGCGTCCGCGAGCATGCCCTGGATGGCGACCGCCACGTCGGGCAGCTCGGCCCGGGCCGCGTAGGTCCACAGGGAGAGCTTGAGCTCGCCCTCGTCGAAGCCCGCCTCAGCGAGGAGCGACTTCGCTCGATCGACGTCGAGGGTGATCGGGGCGGCGCCGTCGGGTGACCACGCAGCAGTGGCCGCAAATGGCCCGGATGCCGGGGCGACCGCGCCCTCGAGAACCTGGTTCGCGATCGCGTCGACGTCGATCGCCGCCTGGATCGCCTGGCGGACCTTCACGTCGTTGGTCGGAGCCCGGCTGTTGTTCATGTAGAGCGAGTTGGTCCGGGCGAGCTGGCCTCGGACGACGGTCAAATCGCCGTTGGCCTCAATCAGTGGGATCGTCGGGATGGGGAGCGTGCTGGCGATGTCAGCCTCGCCCGTCTGGAGCAGTGTCGCTCTGGTCGCTCCGTCGGGAACGAGCTGGACGTTGATCCCCGCCAGGGCAACCTCACCACCCCAGTAGTTGTCGTTGCGGGTGAGGGTGAAGCCCTGCGGCAGGTTCTGGGCGGTGATGGCGAACGGGCCGGTGCCGGCCTCGGTCGGGTCAATCCCGCCGGCCGTGTACGCCTTCGCGGCCAGGATGACGGTGTTCGGGCTGGCGACGTAGAGCGGGACGAGGGCGTTCGGGCCCGTCGACGTGACGACGACAGCGTCTCCCGAGGCCTCGACCGACGCGATCGAGGTCGCGTTGAACGACCGGGCCGGCGCATCGACATTCAGCAGGTAGGTGAGGGCGGCCGCGACCGCGTCAGCATCCATCGGCGTGCCGTCGTGGAACGCCACGCCCTCGCGGAGGGTGAACTCCCAGGTCAGGTCGCCGGTCCTTGACCACTCGGTCGCGAGGAACGGCTCGGGTTCGCCGTTGAACCCGGCCCGGATGAGCGTCTCGCCGACGCCGGAGAGCGTCAGCAGGAACGCGTCGTCGGTCTCCGTGGCCCACGCCGCGTCGACCGTCTCGCGGGACGCCCAGGTGAGGGTCTTGTCGCTCGGCGCGACGCTCGGTGCGTCTGTCGGCGTGACGCCCGTGGCGGATGGCGTGCCCGACGGCGTGGTGCCCTGGCACGCCGTGACGATGAGAGTCGCGACCAGGAGGCCGCCCAACAACTGACTTCGCCTGTGCAACATTGGGCCTGCCTCCTCCAGCAGTCACTTCCGGGGGACGCGCTCGCAGGCTACGGCAACGCGTGCTCCGAGTCGCTCATTTTGCACGCCGCGTGTCGGCTGTCAACAGTTTGCACTTGTGCAAACGGCAAATCGCATGGGGCGAGCCGGAGGACCGGCCCGACAGCATGGCGTTAGCAGAATACTGTTGACAATTTGACCAGGGGGACCACAATGGCAGTCCGACCCTGCCGGCCGCCCCGAAGTCGGAGCCTCACATGAGCGTCAGCCCGGTCGTTGCGATCCCGTCGCGAGCCCTTCCCCAACCAGAGGCGTAGGCCATGGCGAGGTTCATCGTTCGGCGGACGATCTTCCTGCTCGCCACCTTGTTCGCGGTGTCGGTCCTCGCCTTCGTGATGCCGTACTTCGGGGAGGGAGACCCGGCGCGGATGATCCTCCGTGCTCGGATGGGTGGCGAGCTCGCCCTCGACCCGGCGGTCGTCGAGGCCGTCCGCCGGCAGTTCGGCCTGGACCAGCCGATCCCGATCCAGTACCTGCGTTGGCTGGAGGCGGCGGTCACGGGCGACTTCGGCCAGTCATTCACGAACCGCCAGCCAGTCGGCGGGATCGTTCTCAGGGCGCTCGGGGTGTCCTTCCTCCTGGCGCTGGCAGCCCTGGTCCTCGCCACGATCATCGCGGTTCCGCTCGGGATCCTGGCGGCCCTTCGATCTGGCGGTCGCCGCGACAGCGTGATCGTCACCCTGACCCAGGGGCTCGTCGCCCTGCCCGAGTACTGGCTGGCGCCGCTGGGCATGCTCGTCTTCGCGCTGTGGCTCGGATGGCTGCCCGCGGCCGGATGGACCAGTCCGATCTCGGTGATCCTCCCGGCCAGCGTCCTGTGCCTCCGGCCGCTCGCCTACCTCCTCGGCGTGACCCGGGCCTCGATGATCACGGTCCTCGAATCGCCGTACATCACGGCTGCCCGGTCCCGTGGCCTGAGCCAGTTCCTCACCCTGCGTCGCCACGGCCTGAAGAACGCCATGGTTCCGGTCATGACCCTCTTCTCGATCTGGCTCGCCGGGACCCTCGGCGGGTCCGTCGTCATCGAAGTGATCTTCAACATCCCGGGCCTCGGTCGGGTCATGTACGAGGCCGTGGTGAACGCCGACATGCCAGTCGTTCAGGCCGGCGTGCTCGCGACCGTGGGCCTGGCGATCGTGATCAACACCCTCACCGACATCGGGTACGCGGCCCTGAACCCGGCGATCCTCGTGGGCGAGTCCAATGGCTGAGGTCGGCGGAGCCATGGCGCGGCCACTCGTCTCAAGCCTGAGCGTCGGCGCCAGGATCCGGCGCTTTCACTGGGCGTTCATCGTTGGCGGCACGTTCTTCGTGCTGGTTTGCGTCCTGCTCGTCCTGACGCCGTGGATCGCGCCCTACGATCCCGCCGACCAGGACCTCCTGAACCGACTGGCAGCGCCGAGTGGCGAACACCTCTTCGGGACCGACCATCTCGGACGGGACATCTTCTCCCGGATCCTCCAGGGCGGTCGCTTCTCCGTCTCGATCGCCGCCATCGCCGTCCTGATCACCGGGGTGACCGGCACGCTCCTCGGCGCGATCAGCGCACGGGTCGGCGGCATCCTCGACGACCTCCTCATGCGCCTCGTGGACGCCCTGCTGGCGTTCCCGGAGGTGCTCATTGCGCTCTTCCTCGTCTTCGTGCTCGGGCCGGGCTACGGCACGCTGATCGTCGCCCTCTCGATCTCGGGCTGGACGCCCTTTGCCCGCCTCACCCGGGCAGTGACCCTCGAGATCAACACCCGCGGTTATATCGAAGCCGCCGAGGCGCTCGGCTGCTCGCGGATGTTCATCATCTTCCGGCACGTCCTCCCGAACGCGATCGGGCCGGTCCTGGCCCAGGGCTTCCTGCGCTTCGGGCATCAGCTCATCACCGTTGGCGACCTGTCGTACCTGGGGCTCGGCGTCCAGCGTCCCGAGTCGGACTGGGGGGCGATGCTCGCCGAGGCACAGCTGTACATGATCCGGGCACCGTGGCTCGTCATCGTCCCCGGCTTCGCGATCTTCCTGACGGCGCTCTCGGTCACCCTCGCCGGCCACGGCCTCCGGCAGTCGCTCGGGCGCCGGCCCCCGCGGCTGCTCGGCGCCATCCCCGCGAAAGACGAGCCGGCAACGTGACGACGCCGATCCGCCCGATCGACCCGGCCCAGGGCTCGACGCTCGGCGCGATCGTGACCGACCAGCTCCGGACCCACGTCATCCACGGCCGGTTCGAGCCGGGCACCGTCCTTGGCGAGGTCGCGCTGGCGGAGCAGTTCGGTGTCAGCCGCGGCCCGATCCGGGAGGCCCTCCAGCGCCTCGTCCAGGAAGGCCTCCTGCGGCGCGAGCCGCGCCGCGGGATCTCGGTCCCGCGCTTCGCGGCCGCCGACGTCAGCGACGTCTACCTGGCCCGCGAGGCGATCGAGAGCGCAGCGATGGCCGTCGCCCTCAGGGGCGACGCCCGGGCCCTTGCCGCCGATCTCCGGGCAATCGTTGACCGGATGCGGGCCGCGGAGGCGAGGGAGGACTGGGTCGTCGTCGCGGACCTCGACATGGCCTTCCATCACCGGATCGTCGAGGCGACTCACAGTCCCAGGCTTGCCCGCCTCTACACGACTGTCCTGGCCGAGACACTCGCCTTCTTCAACATGACGGCGAGGAGCCCCGGCCGTGAACAGCTCGTGGCCGAGCACCATGAGCTCGCCGAGCTCATCGCGGCGGGCGACGTCGAAGGCTACCGCCGGACGCTCGCCCGGCATCTCTCGGAGTCCGTGAACCGGCTGACCCGGCAAGCGCCTGCTCATGGTGTGACCCCGGCCGGCGGTGGCAGGTCGGCCAGGTCACGGCGAGGTCGTAGCATCGTCACCCGCCGCACAACGGAAGAGGTAGTCCCGTGAGCCTTTCCGGAAGCCCGGCCGACCGGGCCTCGGTCCCGCCGGTCGCCACATCGGCCACGTCGCCAATTGCGGCGCTGGATGCCGCACCGGCCCGCGAGCCGCTCATCGAGATCCGGAACCTTCGGGTCCAACTGCCCACCCGTGACGGCCTCGTCAGCGCGATCGACGGGATCGACCTCACGATCGGTCGCGGCGAGATCGTCGCTCTCGTCGGGGAGTCGGGATCCGGCAAGAGCATGACCGCGCTATCGATCGCCCGACTCCTGCCGCCCGCCGCGAAGGTCGTCAGCGGCACGATCCTCCTCGACGGCGTCGACCTCCTGAAGCTGACCGATCGCGAGATGGACCGCGTCCGGGGCTCCCGCATCGCGATGCTCTTCCAGCAACCGAAGGCGACCCTCGATCCGACGAGCCGGGTCGGCGAGCAGGTCGGGGAGACGCTCCGCTTCCAGCGCCATGTCGGGCGGCGCCAGGCCTGGGCCAGGAGCGTCGAGCTCCTGGCCGATGTCGGAATCCCCGAGGCCGACCGTCGCGCGCGCGCCTACGCCCACCAGCTGTCCGGTGGCATGGCCCAGCGGGTGATGACAGCGGCCGCGATCAGCGGCGAGCCCGAGCTGCTCATCGCGGACGAGCCGACCACCGCGCTCGACGTCACCGTCCAGGCACAGATCCTGCGGCTCCTCACGACCAAGGTCCGCGACCACGGCCTGTCGATGCTCCTCATCACCCACGACCTCGGAATCGTCTCGACGATCGCCGATCGGGTCGTCGTGCTGTACGCCGGCAAGGTCGTCGAGGACGGCCCGACGGCCCGGATCATCAATGAGCCGAACCACCCGTACACCGAGGCCCTGATGCGGTCCTCGCTCCTCATCCCGCTCGCTGACGGCCGCCTCTACGCGATCCCGGGCGGGACCCCGCCACCCGGGGAGGAGCTGGTCGGCTGCCGCTTCAGGGCGCGCTGCCACTATGCCGATGAGCTCGGGATCGCCGATCGCTGCGCGGCCGTGGAGCCGGGCCTCCACGCCTGCGAATCGGACGCCCACCACTGCCGCTGCTGGGCGGTCGAGGACGGTCTCATCCAGGTCCAGCCCGCGTCCGCGGGTAGCCTGCCGTGAGCGCGATGCCGGCCGACGCGGCCGTCCCCTCCGCCTCCCCTCCGCTTCCCACCGTCCCCGCTCCCACGGTCCGGGCGCGCCACGCGAGCGTGGCCGCCGAGCGGCCCCTCGTCGTCGTCGAGGGTGTCACCAAGCACTTTCCCGTCAGCGGCGGTGGGTTCCTCGGCAAGAGCGAGGTCGTCCACGCCATCGACGACGTGAGTCTGACGGTCCGCGAAGGCGAGGTCCTCGGCCTCGTCGGCGAGACCGGCAGCGGCAAGAGCACGCTCGCCCGCCTCATCCTCCGCCTCATCCGGGCCGACACGGGCCGGATCACCTTCGATGGCCAGGACGTGCTCGGCGCCGACAACCGCCAGCTCAAGGGGCTCCGGCGGCAGATGCAGATCATCTTCCAGGACCCCTTCTCGGCCCTCGACCCGAGCATGCGCCTGGGCCAGAGCATTGAGGCGCCGCTGGCCCAGCACGGCATCGGCGACCGGGCCTCGCGACAAGTGAAGGTCGACGAGCTCCTGGGCCAGGTCGGCCTGGATCCGTCGTATGCCGTTCGCTACCCGAGCGAGTGCTCCGGCGGCCAGCTCCATCGGGTCGTCATCGCCCGGGCGCTCTCGCTAGGCCCCCGCTTCCTCGCCTGCGACGAGCCGACGTCGTCGCTCGACGCGTCGATCCGGGCCCAGATCCTCAATCTCCTCATCGACCTGCGGGACGAGCTCGGGCTGACGCTCCTGATGATCTCCCATGACCTGCGGGTCGTCCGGCACATCAGCGACCGGGTCGCGGTCATGTACCTGGGACGGATCGTCGAGATCGGGACGCGCGACGAGATCTTCGAGCGGCCCCTTCACCCATACACCCAGAAGCTCATCGCCGCGTCGATGCCCGAACGGGCCGGAGATCGCCACAGCCTCGTCCAGGGCGAGCCGCCGAGCCCCATCAATCCACCTTCGGGCTGCCGCTTCCGCGAGCGCTGTCCGCTGGCGATCGAGGCCTGCAAGGAGCTGCCGCCGCTCGAGGTCGTACGGCCGGGCCACACCGTCGCCTGCATCCGCTGGCAGGACGCAGCCGCCACGTGGTGAGCGTCGTCGAAGGGCCGCCCGCTTGAGGGCCACCCGCGCGTCGATCGCAGCAGTATCCGTGAAGACTGGCGACGGCACAGAGCTTGCTCTTATCGCGACGGTCGTCGTCCTCTACGCCGGCGGCTGGATCGCGGCCGAGTTCGCGCTCCGGACGATCGAGCCGCTGAGCCTCGCCGCCACGCGCTTCCTCATTGCCGGCGCGATCCTCGTCACGGTGGCGCGGGTCACCCACCGACCGCTCGGCTTCGACCGGCCCTTCACGCTCTTCGGCCTGGCCTTCTTCGGGATCGCCCTCGGTCACGCGGTCCTTTACTGGGGCCTTCGCATCGCCCCCGCCACCGACGGCGCCATCATCAACACGGCCCTCGCGCCGATCATTAGCCTCGCCGCCGCGGTCGCGTTCCTCGGCGAGCGGATCTCGCGGCGTGGCGTGGCGGGTGCCGCCCTGGGGATCCTCGGCGTCCTCCTCGTCATCGTCGGGCCCCGCGAGCAGGCCGGTCCGGAGGTCCTGCTGGGCGACGCCCTGATGGCCCTCGGGGCGACCTCCATCGCGGTCTACACGGTCCTCGGCCGGGTGGCGATGATCAACGGCTCGGCGATCGGGGTGGCGGGGAGCTCGACGCTCCTCGCCGGCGCGATGATGCTGCCCTTCGCGCTCCTGACCGAGGCGCCCTTCACGCCGGCTACGTGGTCATTCGAGACGTGGCTGGCCTACGGCTACATGACGATCCCTTCGGCGGTCGTCGCTTCGGCGGTCTACTACGCCCTCGTCCGCCGCTCGGGCGCCGTCCGGGCGACCATCGTCCAGTACATCGTGCCGGTGGTCGTCTTCGGCCTGAGCGCCTGGCTGTTCAGCGAGGCGCTGACCCCGCTGCGGGTGGGCGGAGCGTTGCTGGCGATCGTCGGCACGCGGCTCGTGCTGGCCGACCAGCGCACCGGTATCGCTCCGCCCACCGAGGTTTAACGGGCCGGGCGCCGGGCATCCATCCGGAGGGCATCACCCCGACTGCCGGTGGCCCTCGTAACCGATCGGCACATACGGCGGCGGCGCCGGATCATGGCCCCGCGTCGTTTCGTGATGGTCTGCATTGACGTGGTCGCAGGGATCGATGTGGACGAGGATCGCGTCGAGTTTCTTGACGTCGTGATACGCGGCATGCCGAACGTCCTCGGCGAGCTGGTGACCCTCGGCCACGCTGAGCGTGCAGTCGACGACCGCGTGGAGGCTCGCCTCGAGCCGGTGACCGATCCAGCGGACGCGAATCGAGCTCACGTCGATCACGCCCGGGACGGCTCGCGCCTGGCGCTCGATCGTATCGACCAGCTCGGGATCGACCGCGTCCATGAGCCGACCGAAGACAGCCGCGATGGCGTCGCGAAGGACGAAGAGGATCGCCGCGGTGATGAGGAGGCCTACGATCGGATCGGCCAGCGGAAAGCCGAGCATCACGCCGAAGGCGCCGAAGACCACGGCCAGCGAGGTGAAGCCGTCAGTCCGGGCGTGGTAGCCATCGGCCACGAGCGCCGCTGAGCCGATCTCCTTGCCGACGCGGATCCGGAAGGACGCGACGATCTCGTTGCCGAGGAAGCCGAAGAATCCCGCGGCGACGACGAGCCACGGGTTCGTCAGGGGATGGGGATCGATGAGGCGCGCGATCGACTCGGCCCCGGCGATGATCGCGGAGAGGATGATCATGCCGACGATGAAGAGGCCGGCCAGATCCTCGGCCCGCCGGTACCCGTAGGTGTACTTCTTCGTGGCTTGGCGGCGGGCCAGGATGAACGCGATCCAGAGCGGGACGGACGTCAGGGCATCCGAGAAGTTGTGGACCGTGTCGGCGAGCAGGGCCACCGATCCGGTGACGAGGACGAGGAGCACCTGGGCGAGGGCCGTGACCATGAGGACGACGAGTGAGATCTTGACGGCGCGGATGCCCTTGGCACTGGCGAGGATCGCGTCGTCGACGGAATCGGCCGAGTCGTGGCTGTGCGGCCGGATCAGCTCGAGGATGAAGCCCCGCAGACCCGTCGGGTGGTCATGGTCGTGGTCGTCATGGTCGCCGTGCGCATGCCCTTCCCCAGAGTGCGCATGGTCGACGTGGGTATGGTCGTGGTCGTCTTCATCCCCGTCCTCGCCGTCCTGCGGGTGGTCATCGTGGGCGGCAGGAGTGTGGGGATGGGCGTGGGCCTCGGGCCCGTGCGGATGGGCCTCATCGAGATAGCCTACCGGGCGGGGCGGCTGTGGTTCGGCGTGACCGTGCGCGCCCGCGGGCTCGTGGTCGTGCTCGTCGGGTTCGTGGGCTTCGGGCTTTCGCCCACCACCGGCCGGTGCGGTCACTCGTCGCTCCCTCTGCGCTCGGTACGGTTCAGACGTTGAGGACGACGACCTTCGTGGTCGTCATCTCACGGGCTGCAAAAGGCACGCCCTCGCGTCCCAGGCCGGATCCCTTGACGCCCCCGAATGGCATCGCGTCGATCCGGTAGTCGGTGCTTTCGTTGACGAGGACCGCGCCGGCCTCGACCTCGCGAACCACGCGCATCGCCGCCCCGATGTCGCGGGTGAAGACGCAGGCGTGGAGAGCCTGGTCGACCTCGTTGGCCACGCTGATGGCCTCGTCGATCGTCTCGACCTCGATGATTCCGGCAACGGGCCCGAAGACCTCCTCGCGGGCCAGGCGGCTCGAACGGGGCAGGGCATCCACGAATGTCGGGTCGATGTGGCGGCCTCGCCGTGAACCGCCCACGAGGATCCGCCCTCCGAGGGCCACCGCTTCGTCGACGGTCGCCATGATCCGGTCCGCGGCCGCGTCACTGACCACGGGTCCGACGTCGGTCGCCTCATCGAGCTTGGGACCGCTGATGAGGCGCCCGGTCCGGGCCACCAGGAGCTGGCGGAGCCGGGAGGCCACGCCGCGCTGGACGATCACCCGCTGGACGTGCAGGCAGTTCTGGCCGGCCGCCCAGAAGGCCCCCGAGGCGATCGCCGAGGCGGCCGGCTCGAGGTCTGCGTCATCGAGGACGATCGCCGGCGAGTTGGCCCCGAGCTCCAGGGCGAGCTTCTTGCGGCCCGCGACCCGGACGACATGGTCGCCGACCTCGGGGCCACCCGTGAACGACACCATCGTGACCCGGCGGTCGGCGACGAGGCGGTCGCCGATCTCGGCGCCGCGGCCGGTGACGACCTGCAGGATGCCCGACGGGAGGCCGGCGTCTGCGAGGGCCTCCGCGAGGAGGATCGCCGTCAGGGGCGTCTGGCTGTGGGGCTTCACGATCACGGCATTGCCGGCCGCGATCGCGGGGCCCACCTTGTGGGCGACGAGGTTCAATGGGTCGTTGAAGGGTGTGATCGCGACGATGACGCCGATCGGCTCACGCATCCAGTAGCCGACCTTGTTCTCGCTGCCGGGCCGCTGGTCGAAGGGCAGCGTCTCGCCATGCAGGCGCCGGGCCTCCTCGGCCGACAGCCGGAGCGTCTCGGCGGCACGACCGACCTCGGCGCGCGCCTCCCGGATGGTCTTGATACCCTCTCGGGCGATCGACGTCGCGAAGCGATCGGCGCGCTCGAGGACGAGCTCGGCAGCGCGAGAGAGGATGGCGATCCGGCGATGGACCGGCAGCGAGCCGGATACCGTTGCTCCGTCGACAGCCGCGGCGAGCGCGGCATCGATGTCGGCGATCGAGGCGAGGGGGACCGTCCCGACGAGGCTGCCGTCGTCCGGGTCCCGGACCTCGAGGAGCCCGGAGGTGCGTGCCGCGGACCGTCCGAGCACCATGTTCAACGCAGAGGGCCTCCATCGGGCTGGTCGCCGCAGTATGATGATTGTCAACAGTTTACGCAAGAGCATGCCTGGACCGACTTGACGTTCGCGAGGCTGTATCCCGCCCTCGGCGCCGGCCCCTATCGACGGTTGTGGGCCGGCGTGATCCCGTATCACTTCGCCTTCCAGATCGGCCTCGTGACCACGGGCTCGGCG
>JACVXW010000075.1 GCA_015661135.1 Chloroflexota bacterium | reverse complement strand
TCTTCGCCCGGTTTCGAACGATTCCGGCGTCGGCCATCAAGCGCTCGCGATCGGCGTCGCCGAAGGCGCCGACAACGGCCGGATCGAAGCCGTGGAACGCAGCCCGGAAGGCCTCGCGCTTGTTGAGGATCGTCTGCCACGACAGCCCCGCCTGAAAGCTCTCGAGGGCGAGCCGTTCGAAGAGCTCGACGTCGTCGCGGACCTCGACGCCCCATTCCGTGTCGTGATAGGCCTGCATGCGCGGGTCCGGGCGCTCACCGCCGCCCCACCAGCATCGGCCGAGTTCGTCCATGGCCGCCGAGGATAGCGCCCCCGCGAACCAGTCGGCTGGCATACCCTCCGCGCATGTCACTTCGCTCGGCGCCGCGCATCTACCTCGGCCACGGGGCCAGCGGTGACGCGACATCGATGGCGCCGTTCGTCGCGGGCCTGGAGCGGCGAGGCATCGCCGCCGTCGCCGTGGACCTGCCGCGCCGACGCGCCGAGGATGCCGTCTCCGCCTGGCGGGCCACCGTGCCCGACGATTTGGGTGTCGCGGTCGGGGGCCACTCGTACGGCGGACGCGTTGCCAGCCTCGCGGCCGCCGAACCCGGCACGAGCTACGCGGCGCTCGTCCTGTTCAGCTATCCGCTCCACCCGCCCGGGTCGCCCGAGCGGACCGAGGCCCGCATCGCGCACTGGCCCCGGATCGCCTGCCCGGTGCTGCTCCTGTCGGGCGAATCGGATCCGTTCGCCAGGATCGAGCTGTTGCGGACCGCGGTCGGCCTGCTGCCCGACGCCCGGCTTGTGACGTACCCGCGCCTCGGGCACACCCTCCGTCCGGTACTGGACGATGCCCTTGATCGAGTGGCCGCGTTCCTGCGCGAGGTTGGCAGCTGAGGATGTCCTGGGCGCGGGGATCGCCCGATGGATCCCGGTTCCCGTGGTGCGCCCGGCAATCCCTCGGCAATCCTGGCTTGCGACCGCGCCCGGAGCACTGCGCGGGTCGCCGGCCGCTGACGGCAGCCGCGAACGCCGAGATCCGCCGGACTTCCCGGTCGCGGTGCGGGCTTCGAGCGTGGCCGGGCCGGGCGATGCGCCCCGTTCGGGTATCTGGGCGGACGCTAGCGCCGCCTGAACCTGGCGAGTGCTCCCCGGGGGAGCGTTGGCCATGAAACCGCGCCGAAGCCGCGCCGGCCGCGCCGAAGCCCGCGGCGGTCCGTGCCCGGCGCAGACCGTTGGGATGCGTACGGATCGCTACACGGGGGTTGATTGACGGCGAGGCTGCCGGTATCCTCCCAAATCCGCGCCGCCTCTTGGAGGAGGACTATTGCCCGATGTCACGGGCCGCCTGCGAGCGGCCGCGTCAGCCCTCGTCGCCGCATCGCTGCTCGTCGTCCTGGTGGGACCGGCCGTCACCGAGGCCGTTGACCCCCCGAACATCGACCGGTTCATGGCCGCCCTGGGGGCAGTCGAGTCCAACGGCCGGTATGACGCCCTGAACGGCACGAGCGGCGCGCTCGGCAAGTACCAGATCATGCCGGCGAACTGGCGCGCCTGGGCCGGGAAGTACCTCGGCGATTCCAGCGCCGCGCCCACGCCGGAGAACCAGGAACACCTGACGAGGCACAAGGTCACCGCCCTGTACAACTGGCTGGGCGACTGGGCGTCGGTCGCCCACTGGTGGCTGACCGGTGACGGCGACCGGAACCCGGACAACTGGTCCGACTTCTCACGCCGCTACGTTGACAAGATCCTCGCCCTGATGGGCGACCCGCAGCTGCCCGACCACGGCGCCACGCCGATCACGCCGCAGGCGCCCACGCCGACTGGCGAGCCGCCGCCGCCGCCGGTCCGCATCTTCGACGAAACAAACCTCGCGATTGACTTCTCCGGCGGCTGGGGCGAAGCGGAGTTCGCGCGCTACAACGGCGGCCAGGTCCGGTACGCGATCGCGCCGGGCGCAACCGCCTGGTTCACCTTCACCGGGACCTCCATCACGTGGGTCGGCCCGGTTGGTCCGACGCGCGGGCAGGCGAACATCTACATCGACGAGTCGCTCGTCGCGACCGTGGACGTCTACGCTTCCCGGTATCGGGCGAGGGCGGAGATCTTCAGCCAGGCCTTCGAGCGGCCGGGCACCCACACGATCACCATCGAGGTCATCGGGACACCGGGCCGCGAGACGATCGCGCTGGACGAGTTCGTCGTCAACGGCTGATCGTCCAGCAATAGCCGCGGCATCGCGACCGAGCGCACCGCAGAGACCCGCTCAGCGGGCGGCGACGACCTCGATCTCGACCCGGTAGTCGCTCGCGAGGGCCGTGACGCCGACCGTCGCCCGCGTCGGCGGGTCCACGGGGAAGAATTCGCGGTAGACCACGTTCATCCGGGCGAACTCCTCGAATTCGCGCAGGTAGACGGTCGCCTTGACGACGTCGCGAAAATCCAGGCCCACCGCGCGCAGGAGCCGTTGGCTTCGACGACCTGGCTGAACGGATACGGACCCGCGGCGATCCCGGGCCCGGTATGGACGTGCTTCGGCATGCTGGCCTCCCGAGCGGTGTTGACGCGGTGATCCTAGACGGCGGCCGGGACGGTCCGATGGTCCGCGGCGCGTCCCAGCTCCACGCTGTCGTCGGCGATGGCGATCAGCGCCGGGTCGTGGGTAGCGACCAGGACCGTCCGATCGCGTCCGAGCATCGCGAGGAGTGCGGCGATCCGATCAGCGGTCACGCGGTCCAGCGTCGCCGTCGGCTCGTCGAGCAGGAGGACCTGCGGTCCGGCGACGAGCGCCCGTCCGATCGCCACCCGCGTCCGCTCGCCGGCGGAGAGCTCATGCGGGCGGCGGCGCGCGAGGTCGCCGATCCCGAGGCGGTCGAGGAGGCCGTCAATGTCCGCTTCCGACGTCGCCGCTGCCATCCCGGCGCGGTGCAGCGACGCCGCCAGGGCGATGTTCTCCCGGACCTCCAGGAACGGCACGAGGCCTCGTGCCTGCTCGGCGACGCCGATCCGCAGCGCACGAAACGCGGCCAGCTCGTCCCGGTCCAGGGTTGCCAGATCCGTCCCGAGCACCTCGACGCGCCCGGCGTCCGGCCGGTCCAGTCCGGCAACGATCCGCAGGAGCGTGGATTTGCCCGACCCGGACGGTCCGACGAGGGCATGGACA
Source organism: Chloroflexota bacterium (assembly GCA_015661135.1). Lineage (GTDB taxonomy): Bacteria > Chloroflexota > Limnocylindria > Limnocylindrales > CSP1-4 > UBA5189. The sequence goes on along the minus strand of JACVXW010000075.1, from coordinate 17,130 downwards.
CCACCGGTCGGGACGTCGACATCGACCCCCGAGAGGGCGGTCAGCCCATGATCGCGGGCGCCATACCGGCGGGTGACGCCACGCAGTCGAATGGCGGGCGCATCCTCGGACACGGACCTCGGGGGCGCCGCCGGCCGGCCCGCCACCGGCCGGCCCGCCACCGGCGCGGACGCGGGTCGATGCCGCCAGGTCACGTCCGGGGCGCGCCAGCCGGCCGAGTCGACGAGCGGTACGTCAGGCCCGCCGACCTTACCTTCGTGGGTTGCGACTGCCCGCCCGTCCTCGAGGACGATCACGCGGTCCGCAATCGCCTCGACCGCCGGATCGTGGGTAACGATCACAGCGGTGGCTCCTTGCCCCTGGATGACGCCGCGGAGCAGCCGCAGGAGGTCATCCGTTGAGCCGGGGTCGAGCTCGCCGGTCGGTTCGTCCGCGAGCAGGATTGCGGGTCGGATCGCCAGGGCGGCCGCGACAGCGACCCGCTGCTGCTCGCCACCGGACAGCTCCGCGAGCCGCGCCCGGCCGCGGTCGGCCAGGCCGACCGCCTCGAGTAGTTCCGCCGCTCGCGCCCGCTGCCGGGCGAGGGGCATGCCACGAACGGCGAGCGGCAGGGCGACGACTTCCGCGACCGGCAGGTATGGCGACAACGCCCGGCGATAGTGCTGATCCACCGTCGCGACGACGGTCCGTCGAAACGCGCGGACCGCCGCCGTGCTGGCCCGGTGGAGGTCGAGGTCGCGCACGGTGAGCGAACCTGCCGTCGGCCGGGTCACACCGGCAAGCAGGCGCAGGAGCGTCGTCTTCCCCGACCCGGACGGCCCCACCACGGCGACGATCTCGCCGGCTCGAACCCGCAGGTCCAGGCCGCGCAGCGCGGCCACCGGGCCACCGGGTCCATCGTGCACGGCGATCAACCCGCGTGCCTCGATCTCGGTCATGCTCGGTCCCGGCTCCGTGTGCTCGTCCTGAAGGACCGCCACGCGGCGAGCGCGCCGAGCGCGGCGGCTGCGAGTGTCGGCACGACGACCGCTGCCGCGAGCTGGGCAAGAGGCAGCTCAGGGACGAGCGCCGGGATCGGTCGCCGGCCGTCGGCGGCCACGCCGACGGCCGCCGTGACGACGAGCGTCAGGCCCACGCCCATCACGGTCCCCGCGACGGTTCCCGCGACCGCGAGGACCGCCGTCCGCGCGCCGACCTGGCGCCGAAGGGCGCGTGGCCCGACCCCCTGGGCCTCCATGTCCCGCAGCTCGCCGGTCTCGTCGCGAAGGTCGGCCATGGTGCCAAGCACGAGTCCCAGGGCAGCGAGAAGGAGTCCGGCGATACTCGCGGCGGCGAACGCGGCCAGGATGGAGCCGGCGAACGGATCGGAGGCAGCCGCGAATTCGAGCGCCGTCCGGGATCGGACGGCGGCGGACCGGAAGGGTGGCGCCGTCAGCGCCTCTTCTACGGTCTCGTGGCGCGTCGGGTCGTCGACACGAAGCCAGGCCTCGTCCGGCCGGCCTGCGCCGGGGGCGGCGCCGTCCATCGCCATCAGCAACGGGTCCAGTGACACCACGAGGTACGCGGACCCGGCCTCCGGCAGGCCGGGAAATCGGGGCAGCACACCGACGACACGGATTCGGGCAAGCGCGCGGTCGCCGAGCATCACGGTGAGCATCCCGCCCGGGGCGGCTCGGGCCGCATCCGCGATGGCCGGACCCGCGATCGCCGGAAGGACCAGATCGTCCGTCGGGAGCGGGGCCCGGAGGATCGCCGACCGGACACCGCTCACCTGCACCTCGACCGGTGCCGCGCCGGTGATGGCGTCCAGGCCCTCGAACGTCAAGGTCGCCCGGGCCAGGCCGGCGCCGTGGTCCGCACCGGCGATGAGCCGAGCCTCGCTCAGGATCACGGCGATGACCCGACCGCCCCTCGCCTCGGTCGGCAGTGGTGCGCCGAGGGTCTCGCTGCCGGGACGGAGCGTTCCGAGGAAGATCCTCGCCGCATCGCCGCCGCTGGTGACCACGACTGCTGTCAGGTGAACGGGATCTCCCGCGTGCGTCACGGTGACCTCGATCGTCGTCGCCTCGGCCGGGAGTTGGACGCCGGGCACCACGAATGTGCCGTCCACCTCGATGGCGCGCTGGAGCGTGGCCGGATCCGTGCCGAGATCGTCACGCCATCCCCGCATCGCCGACAGCGCCGCCGGTGGCAGTCCCAGGAGGGTTACCTCGCCGGCCGGGCCCGCGCCGGCAAGTACGTGGACGACCGGGTAGGCGTCGACGTCCGGGCCCAGCGTCTCGTAGCGCTCGATCGGGACCACGGTGCCGCTATGGGTGAGCCCTGAGGCGGCTTCGCTGACCCGGAAGTCCAGCCCCACCTCGAACGCCGCCTGGTCGGCCAGTCCGCGCCGCAGCGTGGCGGCGTCCGCGATCCCGAAGACCAGGCCGCCGATCCCGAATGCCAGGAGCGTGATGGTGGCAGCCGGCCGAACGGGATCTCGAGCGAGCGAGAGCACGGCCAGCCGGATCGGCATGGCCCACTGTCGGCTGGCCCGGGCGAGCCGCCGAAGCACGACCGGTACGATCGCGAGGGCCACTGCCGCCACCGCGAGGCCGACGAGTGCGGGGATCGCGGCAAGGATCGGAGCGTCGACGATGCCGCCCACGGCCGCGGCGTCCAGGCCACCGCCACCCACGACCCTCCACGCCACGAGGCCCGCCAGAGCGAGCCCGCCGGGCAGCAGCCCGGCCAGCGTTCCTCGATTCGCCGCGCCCAGCAGGCCGGCCAGGATGGCGATCATCGCGACGCCGATCACGATGCCGGCAACCACCAGGCTGTCCGGATCGCCCAGTGCGTGGGCCGCCACGCCACCCGGATCCGTCCCGGCGCCGGTGAACAGCAGTCCGGCGGCCCCGGCGGCGATTATCCAGCCCGCAATCGTCCCGGCGGCCGTCGGGACGATGACCTCGAAGGCGACCAGCCACCCGGCCGCCCACCGGCCGGCGCCGGACGCGGCAAGCCGGTCCAGCTCCGCCCGGAGGTCGCGCCGGGTCAGGAGAGCGGCATAGCCGGCGAAGACCGCCAGGATCGCTACGCCGAGCGAGCCCACGAGCAGCAGTCGTCCGTTGTTCGTCGCGCCCCGGGCCAGCTCCACGCGGAGCACCTCTGACGGCGACGCCAGCGAGAGTGCAGGCCGCTCCTCGGCGATCCCGCGCCGAGCGGAGGCCAGGGCGTCCTCGAACGGCGGAACCGTCCACGGATGGAGGGTTTCGCCGCGGAGCGCAGCGGTCCACAGGTACGTCCGCCCGATGGCCGACGCCCCGTCTGCCGCGGCAGCCGCCTGCACGCCGTCGACGAGGAGGAGTGTGGGAGGCGGGTCCACGACCTGGGCGGTTGGATCCTCTGGCGGGGGTTGCGGCCCGCGCTGGTCCACGTGGCCGATTGGGATCGGGGAGGACATCGTGGCCCGGCCGACGATCCGGATCTCCAGTCCGCCGACGTGCACGACGGACGGCAGGTCCAGGGGCGCCGGCCCGACCGCCAGCAGGATGGCCTCGCACGCCCGCCCATCGCACGGATTCGGCGGCCGGCCCTCGCTCAGGGTGGTCCACGCAGCGGCCCCGTCGACTGCCACGAGCTGGAGGTCGTACACGGTCCCGGGATCGCGGACCCGCCGGAAGATCGCGCCCGCGGCTGCGTCCCCGGCAAAGCTCGTCACCGCACCGGCCGCCGCGCGTGCCGCGCCGTCCAGCCCGACCGCGTCCGCAGCGCTCGGGGCGTAGCCGCTGATTCGGATCGTCCGTTCGGCCGGATCGAGCCGGTGCAGCGCGCTGGCGATGGCCGTATCCGTGGCCGCCAGACCGAGCGCCCGGATCGTGCCGGTCAGTCCCGTGGCCGCGGCGACGGCCGCAACGAGCAGGAGGGTCGCGCCGGCCCGGCCGGCGAGCCGGTGACGGGCAAGCGACCAGACCGCGCGGATCACGGCCGGTGCTCGCCGACGGCCTGGCTTGCCTGGCCGGATGGGCCGACCGGGCAGGGTCTTGCGGTTCGCTCGTAATATGTCATTGACAGTGACGCATATTACTTCAGCGGGGCAGGGCCGGCCGGATGATCTCCTCCGCGTGGCAAACACGCGGCATGGGCCGGGCGGCCACTACCATGCCCGTGCGGTCGCCGGCGGGCCGGATCACGATCACCTTGGGGACCCGCGGGAGGCGCGCGCGTACCTGGTGGATCACGGCGTGACGGTCCCCGACGGACTGCCATCCCGGGCGGCACTTGGCCGGCTCGCACGCGTCCGGGACCTGGTTCGGCGGCAGGCTGGAGACCGCCCGCCCGGGACGGTGCCGGCTGCCCCGCCAACCGACACCGAGATTTCGGCCATGCTCGCCGGGATCCCGTTCCGGCTGGCGACCGACGGCCCACGTCCGGTGCGATCCGGTTGGACGGGTTTCGTGGACGGGCTCCTGCCGGCCCTGCTCGAGATACGGCGCGACGATGCCCATCTGCGCGTCTGCGCGAACCCGCGCTGCCGTTTCGCGTTCATCGACCGGTCGCGCAACCGAAGCCGTCTGTGGTGCGAGAGCGCCGTCTGTGGTAACCGGATCCGGGTAGGTCGCCATCGTCGCCGGGCCGTGCCGCACAGCGCCTGATCGAGCCGCCGGCTCGCGGCGTCGCCGACCGGTCAGAGGCGCCGGGCAGCGGCCTCAACCGCCTCGTCGCACCACCAGGCGAGAGCCGCGGCGGCGGTGGCGCCCGTGGGCAGCGTTACCCCGGCGTCCGCATCGAGGCCCTTGCGCCAGCCCCGAAGGACCAGGCCAACGACGATCGCCAGGTCTCGCTGGGCGTCCCAGTCGCCCACGAAGGCGCCGCCACCTGCCCGTTCCAGGGCGGCGCGGTACCTGTCCAGGACTCGATCCGGCGCGAGGTCGAGCTGGGCAACGTTCGAGACCAGGAACCAGCCCATCTCCAGGGCAATCGGCGCGAAGGTCGTCATCTGCCAGTCGATGCAGGCGGCTCGGCCGGCGGGGAGGAGCGCGACGTTCGCCAGCTTCAGATCGCCGTGCAGCCCCGTCGCCGGCAGGACCGCGAGCGCGTCGATGAGGGGCGCCGGGTCGGCGGCCATGGCAGCAATGAGCGCGACCGCGGCCGGCGACGCCCGGCGATCGAACTGGTCCCAGCCTGACAGGAAGCGTTCACCCACCCACAGGATTCGCTCACGGATGGGGCACCATGGCCAGGTCGGCCGGCCCGGATCGCCCGCATCATGATTGCGAAGCTGGGCCCACGGCATGGCGTGGATCGTGGCGGCTGCTTCCAGGACCCGGTCGAGCGTCTCGCCGGAGATGATCGCGGCCATGCCCTCGCCACGGTCCCACGGGATCAACCACGCGGAGAGATCAGGCATGAGGATCGCCGCCGCGGTGCCATCGGCGGCGGCGCCGAGGTGGGCGGAAGACAGGGGCATCGGCAGCGGCACCGGGTCTGCCGCCAGGACGGCCTCGCGCAGGGCGTGATCACGGGTCGAGCGCGCGACCCAGTCGGCGGCCCACGACGTCCGTTTGAGGACGAATCGCCCGTCCGGTCCGTCGAGGGCGGTGAGCGTCGCCCCGGACCAGCCATCATTTGGAAACTCGCGTTCGGGCGACTCGGACAGGCCATGTGCCGCCAGCAGGTTCGCCAGGGTTCGGCCGGCCCACGGTGACGAGTTGCCCGCTAGGCCGCCGATCGGCTCACCCGCGCTCAAGGGGCCGGCGGAAGGCCGCCGTCCTCCCCGCCATCGAGGTAGACCACGTGCGAGTCCGCACAGTTGCGCGTGAGGACCACGACGAGATCGTGGACGGTCGAGGCATTCTCCTCGACGTGGACCTCGCCGGCGGGGATGTACACGAAGTCACCCGCTTCCGCTGTGAACGTGTCCTCCAGGCCGGTGGGACCGAAGGTGAACCGAGCCAGGCCCGCCTGGATGTAGATCGAGGTCTCGCACGGGCCGTGGTGGTGGATCCGGGTCTTCGCGCCGGGCTGCGTGGTCACCATCGAGGAATACAGGCCCACGGAGCCGGTCAGTGGCGCCGACACGGCGATGGATCGCTCCATGTCCGCGTGTTGGCCCACGGAGGTGAGGCGCTGCTCGGGACGAATACGGATGGCCACCGGTCCGATGATATCGACCGGTCAGTCGTCCCAGGCGACTCGCCAGACCCGCCACAGGGCGGCCGGATCTGAAAGCGGATCGCCGTGGACGAGGAAGAAGTCGGCCGGGCCGCCCTCCACGATGGCGCCGGCGCCGGCCTCTCCGAGCAGCTCGCCGCCACGCCAGGTGGCGGCTGCCAGCGCTTCCCAGGGCTCCAGTCCGGCGCCGACGAGGGCCTCGACCTCCCAGGCCAGCTGGTTGGCGCGCAGCGAACCGCCCCCGAAGTCCGATCCCGTCGCGATTCGTACCCCCGCCCGGTACGCGATTCGGACGCTTTCCTCGGCAATGGCGCGGCGCTCGCGGATCCTGGTCTGACCTTCCTGGGTCGCGAATCTCGGGAGCGTGGTGGTACTCCCGAACGTGGCCCAGGACCGCATGACGGCGAGCGTCGACACTACCATGACGGAAAAGCTGCTCACATACGCCCTTGGCAGGGGACTCGAACCGGAGCCCATCGAGATAGAGCTTCAGGAGGTCCGCTCCATCGTTCATCTGCCCGACCGCGTTCTCCACCAACTGATCGGCGTCGTCCGCGGCGACGGTATGGGCGGCCGGGGGGAGGGTTCCACTCCGGTCCAGCCAAGTTCCGGCCACTCGCAGGTACGGCATCGCCGGCTTCCCCGTCCAACGATCGCGAATCCCGAGGCTGAGGGCTCGAACCTGCCCGTCGAGAGGATCCTGGACACGGGGCGCCCCCACGTCACGGGCCCAGCGGATGCCGGCCCGCGTCAGGAGGCGCCCGTTCCGCTCGGCGACCTCGACGAGCGTTTCGGGCGGGTCGTCGATCCGGTCGATCCAGTGCGCGCCACCCGGCAGGGTCACGTGGCTGTGGGCGTCCACCAGGCCGGGCACGATCACCGACCCAGCGGCGTCCACGATCTCGACGCCGCCAGGCGACCCGGTGTCCCCTTCGTCGTCGGCCGGCCGGATCCAGCCGATCGTCCCGCCGTCGACGAACACACTGACGCCGATGCGCAAACGATCGGAGCGGCCGTCGGCGAGGGCGGCGTCGCGATAGATCGTCCGGCCGGCGTGCATCGGTCGGGACTGTAGCACCCGGCTACCATCCGACAGTGACCACTCGGATCGACGATCTGCCGCGCTTCCCGCTCCTCCAGGGGCCAAGCCCGCTCCATCGACTCGAACGCCTCGGGGCGGCGCTCGGTGGCCGTGCCGAGCTCTGGATCAAGCGCGAGGACCTCCTGCCGCTCGCCTTCGGCGGTAACAAGCTCCGGAACCTCGAGTTCATCGTGGGAGCGGCGCTGGCGACCGGTGCGGACACGCTCGTGACGGCCGGCCGCCGATGGTCCAATCACTGCCGGCTCACTGCGGCCGCCGGCGCGCGCGCGGGCCTTGCGGTCCACCTCATCCTGTCCGGCCCGCCGGCCCGTGGCCCGGACGGTTCACCCGTGGAAGGGCCGGGGGCCATGCTCGATGCCCTCCTGGGCGCGACGGTCCACCAGCTGCCGACGGCGGATCGCGAGGACCGCGATGCGGCGGTACGAGCGGCCGAGGCCGAACTCCGGGCGAACGGGCGCCGGCCATTCAGCGTGCCCGTCGGTGGCAGCGGCCTGCCGGGAGTGGCCGGACAGGTCCTTGCCGCGGCGGAGCTGCTGGAGCAGGCCGGCACTAGTGCCGCCGTCGTCCTCGGGGTCCTCGTGGCGCGGCGGGACGAGGAACTCCGGCCGGCGATCGTCACGATGCTCGCCGAGCTTGGGCCGCTGACCGGCGCCCATGTCCCGGCTTCGGAAGTGGTGCTCGACGGGTCGCTGCTGGGGGATGGATACGGCGTTCGCACACGGCTGGCGGACGACGCGGCGGCCCTCCTGGCCCGGACCGAGGGGATCCTCGTCGACCCCATCTACACCGCGAAGGCACTCGCCGGGCTCATCGCGGGGGTGCGGTCCGGCGCCTGGGACGGGCGGCAGGTGGTGTTCTGGCACGCCGGTGGGACACCCGGCCTGTTCGAGCCCCTGGACGAAGAGGCGGTGCCGGCGCTGGCCGCTACGCTCGGGTAGCGCTCCGAGCCGCTACTGCGACAGGACCGTCCCGGTCATCGTCGGGTGGACCTCGCAGAGGAAGTGGTAGGTTCCCGCGGCGATCGGCGGGACGTCCAGGGTGATCGTCATGTTCGATACCGGATCGTGCCGGAAGATGATGTCGCCCTCGAACCCGGCCTTCGTCCGGATCGCGATGTTGTGCTTGTCCGAGTCGTGATTCACGAGGACGAGAGGGAAGGCGGTGTCGGCCGGTACGAGCAACATGTCCGCGTCGAACTTGCGGTCCTTCGACTCGATGACGACCGCGCCCGGCGGATACGTGGCCGGCTCCGGCGTCCCCGAGCCGCCGCAGGCCACGACGATCGCGATCGGCACGAGGAATGCCAGGGCGGCGCGGCGGCGCAGGGTCGCGGGGCGCATCGACATCGAGATCCTCCGGGGGGCGGTTGCTTGATCGGGCCCGACGCCGCGGGCGCCGGCCGCCATCGTACCCAAGCACGGCATCGGATCAGTGGACCGCTTCCACGCGGTACTGGACCGGGCCACGGGGCGTTCGGACGGTCACGTCGTTGCCCGCCACGGACCCAAGCAGGGCCGCGCCAACGGGAGAGGCGACGCTCAGGCGACCCGACGCCGGGTCTGATTCGGTCGAACCGACGAGCGTGAAGGTCGTCAACTCCTCGCCCTGCCGGACGACGACGACGGAACCGATCGCGGCGCGCTCGCCGCCCGTCTCTTCGACGATCGAGGCGGCCCGCCGGCGCTCCTCGAGGAGCCGGATGCGACCCTCCATGAACGACTGCTCCTCGCGTGCCGCCTGGTACTCCGCGTTCTCACGCAGATCGCCCAACTCCCGCGCCGCCTTGATTCGGGCGACGACGCCAGGGCGCTGCAGCCGGGTCAGTTCGTCCAGTTCTGCCTCCAGGCGCGTGAGCGCTCCCGGGCTCAACTGGACGGGCGCGACGCGCGCCGAAGGCGGGACGAGCGGGAGGGCGGCCGGGCGCGGAGCCCGCGGGCCCCGGGGAGCGGCCGGGCGCGTCGTCGCGCGAGGGGCGCGAGGGACCGTGCTGCCGCCTCGAACCCCTGCCCGCGCCCCATCGGCATCGCCGGGAGCGATCTCCACGACGCGCCCAGGCGGCACGGCGACGGTTTCGTCGGGCAGGATCGAGGCCGTGAGCCCATGCGCCTGGCGCTCCCCGGTGGGCCGTCGAAGGTTGGCCCACGGAAGCGGAAGCGCGCCACTGGGTCGGCCCTCCGAGCTCGGTGACGGGAGCGCCGCGGCGAAGGCATCGAGGACCGCGTCCAGGTATTCCTCAGGCGCATCTGTCTCGGCGTACCAGAGTCGTGCCCGTTCGATCCCCACGAGCAGGTGGAGCCAGTGGCCATCTGCGTGCGGCCGTCGATCGCCGATCACGTGATGGGCGAGCGCGAGGGCCCGACCCCCGAGGCTGCCCGCGGTCGAGCCGGCGTAGACGACGACTGCCGACGGGTGCCAGAGCGACGCGAGCCGCGCCGCGACCGCCTTGGACGTCGGGCGGACGCCGTCCATCCGGAGATCCGGCACGCGCTCGATCCAGTGGCCGACCACGGCCAGCTCGAACCGCGGCGCCGGGAGTGGCGCCGGCAGCTCGACGAGGTAAACACCCGGCGCGCGGGTCGTGAGCGGACGGCCCCAGATTGTCGGTCCGTCGGGAAGGAGGCCCACCTCGCGGAGGAGGGCGGCCGCGCTCGTGGTTGGTCCGTCGGCCACGCCGTCCTCCGCTGCTGCCGCCGACCTCGAACGTCGGGCGAGTCGCGGTATCGTCGCATCATCGTCCGCGACCCGTATGGAGGCTTGCCGTCCGTGCTCCGTCGACCACGCCTGATCGCGCTGGCCGTCGCCGCGGTCATGGGATCCGGCGCGTTCGCCGTCTGGGCCGGCATGCCTCCTTCCTCGGACGGTCCGGCGCCGACCGGGCTTGCGGTCGCGTCCCCGACCGCGGCAGCGAGCCAGAGCACCGCGCCCGCGGCCTCGCCCTCGCCGCCGTTGCCGACGGGTGCGCCGTTCGTCCCGTCGAGCATCGACCGGAGCGGGATCGTGCCCCGGCTCCAGGCAGCCCTCAACGCCGGCCGTGCCGAGCTCGCCGCACCGGGCATCGTGGCCAGCGTGCTCTTCCCGGACGGACGGCAGTGGACGGGCGTTGCCGGCGTTGCGGACCTGGCGAGTGGCCGCGCCCTGACACCGGCCACGCCGTTCGCGGTCGCGTCGATCAGCAAGACCTTCCTCGCCGCCGAGATCCTCCTCCTCGTTGAGGAGGGCCACCTGGCGCTCGACGATAGCGTCGCGGCACTGCTCCCTTCGACGCTCGTCGGTGGCGCCGCGATCGACTCCCGAATCACGATCCGGATGCTCCTCGACCACACCAGCGGACTCCGCGACTACCTCATCAGTCCCGCCCTGGACCGCGCGGTCCGGGCGGAGCCAACCGCAATCTGGACATCGGAGGCGGTCCTTGCCTACGCCGGCCGGCCCGTCGCTCCGCCGGGCGAGGGCTACAACTACGCGAACACCAACTACGTCCTGCTTGGGTTGATCGCGGAGGATCTGACCGGGCGAACCCTTGCCGCTGAGTTTCGCGATCGGTTTTTCGAACCGCTCGGTTTCGGCAGCGCGTCCTACCAGGGACTCGAGGCGCCCGTGTCGCAGCTCCCGACTTCGTATCGCTACTCGTCGGGCCGTCTCGACGCCGTGCCTCGCGATGTCACGGACGGCACCGATATCCGGCCGTTCACGGCGATCACGACGGCCGCCGGAGCGGCCGGCTCCGTGGCCGCCAGTGCCCGCGACCTGGCGCGCTGGGCCCGGGCCCTGTATGGCGGGTACGTGCTGCGGCCCGACCTGCTTGCGGCAATGCTCGCGGACGCCGAGGTCACACAGAAACTGGACCCGCCCTATCCGTACGGCCTTGGCGTCCAGGTCTTCACGATCGACGGCCGGGTCTCGTACGGGCACTCCGGGCGGCTTGTCGGCGCACGGAGTGCCATGCGCTGGTTCCCGTAGGAGGGGATCGCCATCGCGATCGTCACCAACCAGAGCCGTTTCGATCCGACGATGGTCCTGCGTGACCTCCTGGCGGTCGTTGCCGGCGGGAAACGGATTCGCATCCGTCGGTACCACCACCGCGGTCCACCCCGTACATATGGGGCTGGCGCGCCGCCCCGCAGGCGCCGATGCTCAACTCCGACCGCTGGGGGAACGAGTCATGAACCAGGTCGAAGCTTTTACCGTCGGGGGCATCGTGAGTGGGGCTGTCGCCCAGCCATGGGCAATGCGCGCCGGCCTCGAGAACGAGCGCGGCGTGGACCTGGATCGGGCGACGCTCTACCCGATCGCCGGCGGACCGGCCGAGCGGACGCTGAAGATGCGCCTGGAGCCCGACGATCTCCTGCTGGTCTGTGCGGACCTTTTGGAGCTTCCGATCCACGCGACCTGGCATGCCGTGGAGCTCGACGCCGGGCCGTACAGGATCACCGGGGAGTTGCCGACCGTGCCCGGATTCGACCCCGGTCGTGCCCTCTCCCGACCCGGCGGGCCGTTCATCCTCCTCCGCGACGTCCGCGTGGAGCTCGCGAACCAGCCCGACGCCGGCCGCGTGGAGCGACCGCACGCGTTCGTGAACCGCTACACGGTCGAGCGTGTCGCCGCGGACATCGATCTGGGGCACTACTTCCCGGGTGCCCGATTCCTCACCGCGGCGGGCCGCCCGCTCTCCTGATCCCGCCCTCGTCCGGGTCGGCGATCAGCCCCCTGCGGTCGACTGTCAATGCCGGGCGCCGCTCCCGGAGTGCGGGCGGCCGGCGTTCCGGTGTGCGTAATGGTGGCCGCGTGAGGGCCGGCCCTCGGGCGGCCCGCCGCGGAGCGGCTGCGGTTCGGCGTTCCGATCCGGCACGAAGCCCTCCTCGACCGTCCACGGAATCGCCTGCTTGAGCAACCGCTGGACGCCCCGGAGCAGGTCCGTTTCGTCGATGGAGACCAGGCTGACGGCGTCGCCGGTTGCGCCGGCCCGTCCGGTCCGTCCGATCCGGTGGATGTAATCCTGGGCCTGCCACGGGAGCTCGAAGTTCACGACGTGCGGCAGATCCTCGATGTCCAGACCCCGGGCGGCGACATCGGTCGCGACGAGCACCCGGATGTCACCGGCCTTGAAGCCCTCGAGGGCGCGCGTCCGTTCCGGCTGCGTTCGGTCCGAGTGGATCGCGACGGCCTCCAGGCCGCGCCGGTCCAGGTAGGAGGCGAGGCGCGATGCGCCGATCTTGGTCCGGGTGAAGACGAGGACCTGGCGCCAGTCCTCCTTGGCGATGAGGTGCGCGAGCAACGCTTCCTTGCGATCCCGATCCACCGGGTAGACCAGCTGGCGGACCGATTCCGCGGCGATGTTGCGGGCCGCGACCTCGACGGTTGCCGGATCCCGCAGGATGCTGCCGGACAGGCGCAGGATGTCGTCCGAGAACGTCGCCGAGAACATCAGGTTCTGGCGCCGGGCCGGGAGCAGGGCGATGATCTTCTGGATGTCCGGCAGGAAGCCCATGTCGAGCATCCGGTCCGCCTCGTCCAGGACGAGGATCTCGACCTGCCCAAGGTTGACCGTCTTCTGGCCCACGTGATCCAGCAGCCGCCCCGGCGTCGCGACGAGGATCTCGACGCCTGCCCGGAGCTCCTTCGTCTGCGGCTCGATCGGCACGCCGCCGAAGACGACGGTCGGCCGGAGCGGCACCGTCCGCCCGTAGGTGTGGACGCTATCGTCCACCTGCATCGCGAGCTCCCGGGTGGGGACGAGGATCAGCGCGCGGACCGGGTGGCGGGCCGGCGAGAACGAGGTGTTGGCATGCTTGCGCAGCCGATCCAGGATCGGCAGGACGAACGCGGCGGTCTTGCCGGTCCCGGTCTGCGCGGCCGCGAGGACGTCGCGGCCTGCGAGCACGTGAGGGATCGCGGCCGCCTGCACCGGCGTGGGCTCCGTGTAGCCTTCCTCGGCCACCATCCGGATGAGATCGGCCGACAGGCCGAGCGGTTCGAAGGTCAAACTGTCTCCAGGTCGCCGCGGTCGCGGTCCACGCCCCAGGGCGCGGGGACGTCATGCGGGCGCGCCGAGGATACCGGATCGGCGGCCAATCGCGCGCGGACGCTCCCGTACGATGCGCCGATGAGCGCACGGGGCACACGGGCGACGGACTGGTTGCGACGATCCGGCGTTGCCCACGTGGTCCACGACTACGTGGCGGCCGAACGCCATGGCAGAGCCCGAGAGGACCGGCCGGCATACGGCCTCGATGCCGCGACGGCCCTCGGCATCTCCCCGGGTCGAATCTGCAAGACGCTCGTGGCAACCGTAGACGGGTCGCCCGTCCTCGCCATCGTGCCGGTGGATCGGACGCTGGATCTCAAGCGCCTCGCGGCCGCGCTCGATGGTCGGCGGGCAGACCTCGCCGATCCGGCGACCGCCGAGCGGGCGACCGGCTACGTCGTCGGCGGGATCAGCCCCATCGGGGTCCGCCGCCGGCTCCCGACGGTGCTCGAGCAGGACGCGATCGGCAACGCCACGGTCTTCGTCTCGGCCGGCCGCCGCGGCCTCCAGGTCGAGCTGGCACCGGCCGACCTGGTCAGGGTCACCAGAGCGCTCATTGGCTCGATCTCACGAGGCGACCCTGCTGATCCGTGAGGCGCCGCGGGCGGCGGTGCGCGATCCGGTCTCGAGAATCGCATGCCCCGCGCTCGTCGTGGGCGCGGGGCTTCTTTGAGGATCATGTCCGGCGGCGGTCCAGCCCGTCGACCCCGGATCACGCTGGTCTGCCAGCGCGGGTCTCCGTGCTGATGTTCCCCGCGCGGGGGACCGAGGCAAGGTTGCTCGAGCCGCGACTGACATCCGCGGTGATCGCGAGGCTCTGGACCCGCTGGGTCGCGCGCCTGCGTCCGGACTCGGGAGCCGGGGAGCGGTACTGTCCCGTCATCGGTGGAGGCAACCTCCTCTTGCGAGCATGGTATACCCGCCCGCAAGCCCCCTGACGGCTCACCCTGGCCGCCGCTCCGGTACCATCGCGGCCATGTCCAACTCCAGCGATCGCCTTCACTTCACCGGCAACGATGCCGCTGATCGGTTCCTCGTCGAGGAGCCGCTCGCGCTCCTGATCGGCTACGCGCTGGACCAACAGGTCACCGTCCAGAAGGCGTTCTCGGGCCCGCTCGAGCTGCGCGCCCGCCTCGGACATCTCGATGCCGGGCGGATCGGCGCCATGGATCCGTCGGAGCTGGACCGCGTGTTTCGCGACCGACCCGCCCTTCACCGGTTCCCGGGCTCCATGGCCGGCAAGGTCCAGGCGCTATGCGCCGTCGTGGCCGAGCGGTACGGCAACGACGCCGGGCGGATCTGGCGCGATGCGGCGGATGGGCCGGACCTGCGGGCGCGGCTGAAGGCGCTGCCGGGGTTCGGTGACATGAAGGTCCAGGGGATGCTGGCGATCCTCGCCAGGCGACTTGGCGTGGACCTGCCGGGGATGGCCGAGGTTCTGCCGACCTATCCGACCCTCGGCGACGTTGACTCGCCCGAGGCGCTCGCCCGCTACCAGGCCGGCAAGCGGGCCTACAAGGCGGAGTTGCGGGCCGCCGCGGGCCCGCCCCGGGCCTGAGCTCGGCTCCGTCGCCAGCCCCGGGCCTCAGCGTTACGCGAGGCGATCGTCCCGGACCACCACGCCGCCCTTCATCACCACGATCGGCGAACCGAGCAACGAGATGTCGGCCGTCGGGTCGCCGGCAAGGGCCACCAGATCCGCGAATCGACCGGCCGCGAGCGTGCCGACCCGATCCGACCAACCCATCAGCTCGGCCGCATCGACGGTCGCGGCGCGGATCGCCTCGAGCGGCGACATACCGAAACGGACCATGATCGGGAACTGGCGGGCCACGAACGGATGCGGATAGACGCCGCTGTCCGTCCCGAACGCCATCCGGACGCCGGCCGCGAGGGCACGGCTGAACCCGTTTCGCTGGGCCTCGGTGGTGGCCGCGTTCTTGGCCAGCGTCTCGGCCGGCCAGCCCTCCCGCCGGCCGGTCTCGTCGATCCAGTCGCCGTCGTAGACGTCGGCGACCAGCCACGTTCCGTGGGCGAGCATCGCCGCGATGCCGGCGTCGTCCAGGAGCGAGCCGTGCTCGATTGACCGGACGCCGCACTCAGCCGCGATCTGGATGCCCCGGGCCCCGTGGGCATGGGCAGCCACGAAGACCCCGCGCTCGGTGGCGGCCTCCACGGCGGCCCTGATCATCGGCCCGGGCAGCTCGACGTCGTCCACCTTCGTCCCGCGGGTGAGGACCGCCCCGGTGACGATCAGCTTGATGACATCGGCTCCCGCCTCGATCAGTCGATGCACCGTGCGACGTACTTCGGCGGGGTCGCGCACGACGCCCTGGCGGAGCGACGCCGGGATGTCGATGCCGGCCTCCCCGGTCACTTCGCCGCCCCCGCCCGGCCTCGTGAGCATCGCGCCGGCGCACTGCATCCGGGGCCCGGGCACCTCCCCACGCCCGATCCGTGCCCGCAGTTCGATATCGAGCAACCCGTGATAGGTGCCGACGTCACGGACGCTGGTGACGCCGGCGCGGAGCGTCTCGAGGGCGTGCCGGATCCCGGCGTTCAGCTCCGATTCGGCGGATGCGTTGAGCGCGGGGATGGCGGAGTTCTCCAGGTCGCCGACGAGATGCGCGTGCGCATCGATCAGCCCGGGGATCACGGTGAGGCCCGAGAGGTCCACCAGCCGGTGCGTCTCGGGGCCGGGGCCCGGCTCATCTGGCCCGAGGACGGCCTCGATCACGCCGTCGCGGACCACGAGGGACCGGTCGCGCTCGACAGCCCCGGTGGCAGGATCGAGCAGCCGGCCGGCTCGGACGAGGGCGAGGTCGGTGGGCATGCCCGGAGGGTAGCCGACCGACGGGCGGTCGGCGTCGTTGACAGCCCGCGCTGCCAGGCCGATCATGGCCGAGTGAATGCACACATGAATCGTGCAGATGTGCCAAGCCCTCGACGCGGCCGTCGATGCCCGAGAGTCTGGGCGTGACGAGGTCCGGGCCGGACATCGCGACGCTCGTCCGGGTGAGCCGCCTCTACTACGAGCTGGGCGACACGCAGGACGCGATTGCCCGAAGTCTCGGCGTGACGCGGCCGCACGTGTCGAAGCTCCTCAAACTGGCCCGGGCGCAGGGCGTCGTCGAGATCCGGATCGTCGATCGGGTCGGGGGTCCGGATCGCGTCGCGGCGGAACTGCAGCGCCGGTTCGCCCTCCGGGCCGTCCACCTCGCCCCGACCTTCGCGGATTCGGACGAGATGACCCGGCGCCGCGTGGGCCCGCTGGCGGCCGAGGTGCTGACGGCCGCGGTCCGGGACGGCATGGTCGTGGGCATCGGGGACGGCTCGTCGATCGCATCGCTGGCCGCGTCGATGGAGGACGCTGCCGTCCCGGTCGCGGCGACCGTGGTGCCCCTGTGCGGCGGCTTCTGGGGCGGCACGGGCGGCCGCGAACCGTTCCGGCGCATCGCCGATGCACTCGGCGCGACGGCGCACGGGCTCCTGGCGCCCGGGCTGCTCGACGATGCCTCGACCCGCGATGCGCTTTGTGCCCATGCCGGGATCCGTGAGGTCACCGCGCTCTGGGACCGCCTCGACGTCGCCGTCGTCGGGATCGGTGGACCCGCCTGGAGCGAGGCGGCGGTCGGCCCCGCGGTCATCCGCGAGCTCGAGGCGGGCCGGGCCGTCGGCGAGCTCCTGATCGCGCCGTTCGATCTCGAAGGCCGGTTCGTCGGAGAGTTGCTCCGGCGGAGGACGATCGCCTTCGATGCGCGCCGCCTGGCCGATGTTCCCGTGACGATCGGCGTGGCGAGCGGGGCCACGAAAGTCGAGCCGGTCCTGGGCGCGCTTCGAGCGCGCACGA
>JACVXW010000011.1 GCA_015661135.1 Chloroflexota bacterium | reverse complement strand
GTTCTTCCCCGGCGACGAGGGCCTGGAGCGCAGGATCCGGAGGCTGATCCGCTGGAACGCCGTGGCGATGGTCCTGCGGGCGAACAGCCGGTTCGCGGGGATCGGCGGGCACCTCGCCACGTACGCCTCCGCGGCCACGCTCTACGAGGTGGGCTTCAACCACTTCTTCCGCGGCAAGGACAGCGAGGGCAACGGGGACCAGGTCTTCTACCAGGGCCACGCGGCCCCCGGGATCTACGCCCGCGCCTTCCTGGAGGGCCGGATCAGCGAGGCCCAGCTGGACAACTTCCGGCGCGAGACGCCGCCCCAGGATGGTCTCTCGTCGTACCCGCACCCGCGGCTCATGCCGGACTTCTGGGAGTTTCCGACCGTCTCCATGGGCCTCGGACCCATCGCGGCCATCTACCAGGCGCGGTTCAACCGGTACCTCGAGAACCGCGGCCTGATGGACACCTCGAAGTCACGGGTATGGGCGTTCCTGGGTGACGGGGAGACGGATGAGCCGGAGGCGCTCGGTGCCCTCCACGTCGCCGCGCACGAGGGCCTGGACAACCTGACCTTCGTCGTCAACTGCAACCTCCAGCGCCTCGACGGGCCGGTTCGCGGCAACGGCAAGATCATCCAGGAGCTCGAAGCGGTCTTCCGTGGCTCCGGCTGGAACGTGATCAAGGTGGTCTGGGGCCGCGAATGGGACGAACTCCTCGCCCGCGACGTAGACGGCGTCCTGGTCGAGCAGATGAACGCGACCGTGGATGGCGAGTTCCAGAAGTTCTCGGTCGCCGGTGGCGCCTACATCCGTGAGCACTTCTTCGGGCCGGACGAGCGCCTCAAGAAGATGGTCGAGGATCTCACGGATGACGACCTCGCCAAACTGCGCCGTGGCGGGCACGACTACCGCAAGGTCTACGCCGCGTACAAGGCCGCGACTGAGCACCGCGGCGCCCCGACGGTGATCCTGGCCAAGACCGTCAAGGGCTGGACCCTGGGCCCGGGCGTGGAGGCCCGGAACATCACCCACCAGGCCAAGAAGCTGTCCGAGCAGGAGCTCCGGATCTTCCGCGACCGCCTGGAGCTGCCGATCCCGGACAGCGCGCTCAAGGACGCGCCCTACTACCACCCTGGCCCGAATTCGGAGGAGGTCCAGTACCTCCACGAGCGCCGCCGGGCGCTCGGTGGCCCGATCCCGCGACGGGTCGTCCGATCAGCGCCGCTGCCGGCGCCCAAGGCCACCTTTGACGCCGAGTTCGAGGCGGGCAGCACGACCCCGGTTTCGACCACGATGGCCTTTACCCGGATGCTCCGCAACCTCATCCGGGACCCGGACCTGGGTCCACGGATCGTGCCGATCATCCCGGACGAGGCCCGGACGTTCGGCATGGACCCGCTCTTCAACGAGGTCGGCATCTATGCCTCGGGCGGCCAGCGCTACGACCCGGTGGACTCGGACCTGGTGATGAAGTACCGCGAGGCCAAGGACGGCCAGGTCCTGGAGGAGGGGATCACCGAGGCGGGCTCCATGGCCAGCTTCGCGGCCGCCGCGACCGCCTACTCGACGCATGGGCTGCCCGTGATTCCGTTCTACATCTTCTACTCGATGTTCGGGTTCCAGCGGACCGGGGACCAGATCTGGTCCGTGGCGGACGCGCGGGGCCGGGGCTTCCTGATGGGCGCCACCGCCGGCCGGACCACGCTCGCCGGCGAGGGCCTCCAGCACGACGACGGCCACAGTCACGTCCTGGCGTCCACCGTCCCGAACCTGCGCCAGTACGACCCGGCGTTCGCCTACGAACTGGCGGCAATCGTCCGCGACGGGATCGAGCGGATGTACGGCAGGGCCGAAGACGTCTTCTACTACGTGACCCTGTACAACCAGAACCACCCCCAGGCGGCCAGGCCGGCCGGCATCGAGGATGGGCTCCTGCGCGGGATCTACCGGTTTGCCGCGCCGCCGGATCTCGGCAAGGGCGCGAAGTCGGCGCGTCTCGTGGGCTCCGGCGCGGTCCTCCAGGAGGTCATCGAGGCCCAGCGGATCCTGGCCGAGAAGTTCGGCGTCGCCGCGGAGATCTTCTCGGCGCCGTCGCTGCCGCTGCTCCGACGGGACGCCTTGGAGGCGGACCGCTGGAACCGGCTCCATCCGGCCGACAAGCCGCGCATCCCGTTCATCAGCCAGGTCCTGGGCGCGAAGGGCGGGCCGATCGTCGCCGCGACCGACTGGATGAAGGTCGTCCCCCAGATGGTTGCCCCATGGATCCCGGCCACGTTCGTTGCCCTCGGCACGGACGGGTTCGGCCGGAGCGATACCCGAGAATCGCTGCGGGCGTTCTTCGAAGTCGATGCGGCGCACATCGCCGCGGCGACCATGGCGGCCCTCGCCCGCGACGGCGGCGTTACCGGCAAACAGGCCGCGGCCGCGCTCACGGACCTCGGGATCGACCCGGACAAGGTGGACCCGGCCGCAATCTGACCCCGGCCGGCGGGGAGGTCAGGGCGCCTTGCATCCGTGATGCAAGGGCGCTTGCATGAAACCCGAGCCCTGTACTAGGATTTACGTCGGCGTCGATCCGGCGCCCAACGTTTGCCCCCGCATCCTGGAGGTCGTACCCGTGGATCTCGGTGCCCTGACCACTGGCTTTCTCATCGGCCTCCGCGAAGGCGTGGAGGCTGCGCTCATCGTGGCCATTGTTCTCGCCTATGTCGTGCGGACCGGCAACGAGAGACACGCGCCGAAGATCTGGCTGGGCGCCGGCAGCGCGGCGATCGTGAGCGTGGCGCTCGGGCTGCTGATCTTCACGACGGTCGGCTCCTTCGAGGAGCCGTACGAGCAGATCTTCGAGGGGGCGGCAATGCTCCTCGCGGCGGGCGTCGTGACGTGGATGCTGTTCTGGATGCGTCGCCAGGCGATGCACCTGAAGGGTGAGCTGCAAGCAGCGGTGGACCGGGCGCTCGGCGAAGGCAGCGCCTGGGGCCTCGCGATCCTGGCCTTCACCGCGGTCATCCGCGAGGGCGTGGAGACGGCCCTCTTCCTTGCCGGGCAGGCAACCTCGGCAGAAACCGCCGCCCCGAGCGTCGGGCTGGGAGCCGTTGTGGGTCTCGCCGCCGCCGCCGTCATCGGCTGGGGCTTCTACCGGGGCAGCCGCGCGGTGGATCTCCGGAAGTTCTTCCGCTGGACCGGCATCGCCCTGGTGTTCATCGCGGCCGGCCTCCTCTCGCATGCGATCCACGAGTTCATCGAGGTCGCCGCGATCGGCGGCGTCACCTTGATCGGCAGCCAGACGGCGTTCGACATCAGCGCGGTCCTGCCCCACAAGACGGGCATCGGCCAGTTCCTCCGCGCGATCCTGGGCTACAGCTCGAGCCCCGAGGTACTGACCCTGATCGTTCACGTGGCGTATGTCGTCGGCGTCCTGACGCTGTACCTCCGGCCGGTCCGACCCGCACCCCCTGCATCGCGCCCGAACCCCGTCGGGGCCTGATCAGCTCGGCTCGAGGGATTGCGCGTCAGCGGGACGTCGCGACAATGCGGCTGATCGTGCCGTCCAGGTTGGCCGCGTAGAGTTCGCCCGCCGCGTCCTCGCCGAAGCCGGCCACGCCTGCGCCGGCCGTGCCGACCCTGACCGGCTCCACCGGACCGTCCGCCGACGCCGGGATTGCCCAGAGCCGGCCCGAACAGTGGTCGGCGAACAGGTAGCCCCCAGCCAGGAGCGGTTGCGCCGAGCCCCGGTACACCGCGCCGCCGATGATCGTGCAGCCCTCGGCATGGCCGTACTCGCTGACCGGGAGAACGAGGCCGGCCCTGTCGCAGCCGGTCGCCGGCTGGAAGCAGTGCGCCCCTTCCATCAGGTTCCAGCCGAAGTCCAGGCCGGCGGTTCCGGCGCGAGCCACGTCAACCTCCTCCCAGTCGCCCTGGCCCACGTCGCCGATCCACAGGTCCCCGGTCGCCCGATCAAACGACATTCGCCACGGGTTCCGCAGGCCGGTCAGCCAGATCTCCGGGCGGGCCCCGTCGACGTCCACGAACGGATTCCCGGGCGGGATGGCATAGCCGCCGTCGCCCGCGGCGCCGCCGTCGCCCGCGGCATCGATGTCCAGGCGGAGGATCTTGCCGAGGAGCGTGTCCAGTCGATGGCCGTTCCCGAGCGGGTCGCCGCCGCTGCCGCCGTCGCCCAGTGCGACGTACAGGTGCCCGTCCGGCCCGAAGGCGACAGCGCCGCCGTTGTGGTTCGGGAACGGCTGGTCCACCGTGAGGATCGTGACGGCTGAGGCCGGATCAAGGCGGTCCGGGTTCGCGGGGTCCATCGTGTAGGACGCAATGACCGTGTTGCCACCCAGGTCCGTGTAGTCCACGACCACCCGCGGGTCGGCCGGGAAGTCCGGGTGCACGGCCATGCCGAGGAGTCCCTGCTCGTATCCGCCCGAGACGAGGTCGGCGATGTCCAGCATCGGCGCCGGGTCGAGGGTGCCATCGCGCACGATCCTGATCTGGCCCACTTTCGCGGCGACGAACAGGCGGCCGGATCCGTCGTCCGGTGCGGCGATGGCCAGGGGGCTCCCCGGCACCATCGCGTAGCGATCGAGTGCGACCGAGACCGCGGCCGGGTCGAAGGGGGCGGGCGTCGGCGCGATGCTCGGTGCGACCGTTGCGGTCCCGGTGGGCGCGGGCAGGGATGACGCAGGGCCCGCGGTCAGGGGCGGAGTGGTCGACGCAGGCGGACCGCTCGGGGCCGGGCCGGCGCACGCGGCCGCCAGCAACACCAGGGCCATGACGACGGCACGGACGTGGAGATGCACCGAGGAAGCGTACGGTGCTAGCCTCCGGTCGTCGCAGATCCGTATCACGGGAGTGCGCCATGGAGGCGTTTGAACTGGCCGACCTGATCGCCGCGCGCGGCGCATCCGGCCGCCTCTACCACGAGTTCATCCGGACCCACGACCTGTCGGTCGGGCTGTACGAACTCCCGGCCGGCGGGACGGATCCGCAGGGGCCCCACACGGAGGACGAGGTCTACCACGTGGTCTCGGGCCGGGCGACGATCTCCGTCGGCCCGGAGGACCGGCCGGTCGGGCCGGGTTCGGTCGTGTTCGTGGCCGCGGACGTCGTCCATCGCTTTCACGACATCACCGAGGACCTCGTGATCATCGTCTTCTTCGGACCGGCGCCGCTTCCCGGAGCGCGTCCGCGAATTCCGTCGCCCGGCCGGTCTCGTCGTGGCGGAAGAAGACGAACGCGTCCAGACCGTCGTCGAGGAACGGCCCGACGCGCGCGGCCCACGCGCCGAGTTCCGCGGCGCTGTAGTCGTGCCGGCGCAGGCGCAGGTAGAGCAGACCGCCGGTCCGCCGGATTGTCGGCGGCTCCACGTCCTCCGGCACATCAGTCGCGCACAGGGTCACACCCGCGCCGCGCAATGCGGCAAATGTCTCGTCCACGTGCCACGACGCGTGCTGAAACTCGAACACGAGCCGGATGGCCGCCGGCCACGCGGCGAGGACGCGGCGCAGCGCCAGGTCCGAAGTGCCATCGGCGCGTCGGTGCATGTTGTGGGGCACCCGGAAGAGGACCGCCCCCAGCCGTTCCCCAAAACCGCCGAGGTCCTCGGTCAGCCAGATGACGCTGTCCTCCGGGGTCGCCCCGAGCGCCCTCATGGCCGCCCCGCGCTGGGCCTTGACCACGAATCGGAACGCCGGTGGCGTGGACCCAACCCAACCCGCGATCCGCGCGGCCGACGGCCGCTGGTAGAAGGTGTTGTTGAGCTCGACCGCCGGGAGGCGGCTCGCGTACCACTCGAGCAGGCCGTCGGGCCGCAGTTCGGCGGGGTAGAAGCGCGGCGCCCAGCCCGGATAGGCAAAGCCCGAGGTTCCGACGAGAAGCCGCCCGCGGGTCATGCGACGGCCCCGGCGGACGGGCGGGTCACGCGACGACCGGTCGCGCGGCGCTCAGTGTCCGGCGGCCGTGCCGGCCCGGTCGGCATGCGCCTCGATGGCCGGCTCGCAGTGGCCCGGTGCATCGCACAGGCGGTCGGAGATCGAGTCCATGGCCCGTTCGACGACCGTGAGGTCGGCCGTCTCGATCGCAGCGAGGAAGTGGTCGCGAATCCCCTGCAGGTGCGTGGGGGCGGCCGCGCGAAGCCGGGCCAGCCCGGCCGGGGTCAGCGCCGCCTCGGCGCCGCGCGCGTCGCTCGGGCAGCTGCTCCGCTCCACGAGCCCGTCGTCCACGAGCCGGTCCACCAGCCGCGTCACGCCGCTCTTGGACAGCAGCAGCGAATCCGCCAGCCGGCCCATCCGTAGCCGCCGATCATCCGCCTCGGCCAGGTGGAGGAGGGTCTCGTACTCCTGGAGCGAGAGCCCGTGCCGGTTGCGAAGGTCCTCGTCCAACCGCCGTGAAACCCGGGCATGGGCACGCAGGAACGAGCGCCACGGTGCGAGCTGCTGGTCGCGGCGGGACGGGGACACGGTCATTGGCGCGGTCGTCACGCCGGCAATGCTACCCCGATCGTGGTTGACCCGGCAACGATTCAGGCGCGGGCGGAGTCCCGCACCGGGCCGCGCCGGCTCGGTGCGGCGCGCGCCAGGGCTCCGACCGCTACGATCCGCGCCATGACCCAGCTCGATGTCGAGGCGCTGCGCCGCCGATTTCCCGCCCTGTCCATCGCCCACGGCGACGGCCCGATCGTCTTCCTGGACGGACCGGGCGGCACGCAGGTCCCCGATGTCGTGATCGAGGCGATGGCCGACTACCTCCGGGCAGCGAACGCGAACCACGGCGGAGCGTTTGCAACCTCCCGGCGCTCCGATGCGATCGTGACCGAGGCCCACGCCGCGGTGGCCGACCTGTTCGGGGTGGATTCGGACGAGGTGACCCTCGGCGCGAACATGACCACGCTCACGTTCCAGTTCAGTCGCTCGATCGCGGCCGGGCTGGAGCCGGGGGACGAGATCATCGTGACCGGCCTGGACCACGCCGCGAACGTGGACCCGTGGCTCGCCGCCGCCGCGGACCGCGGTCTCGTGGTGCGCTGGTGGGAGCCTCGTCTCTCCGATTGCACCCTCGACGCCGCCGATCTCGAGGCGCTCCTCTCGCCGCGCACCCGTGTCCTTGCCATCGGCTGGGCCTCCAACGCGGTCGGCACCATCAACCCTGTCGCCGAGGCGGCTGCGGCCGCCCACCGGGTGGGCGCCCTCGTCTATGTGGACGCAGTCGCCGCCGCTCCGCACCTCGTCCTGGACGCGCGTGCGGTCGGCGCCGACTTCGTGGCGGCGTCCGTCTACAAGTTCTTCGGGCCCCATGTCGGGGCGATCTTCGGCCGCCGCGCCGTCCGCAACACGCTCCGGGCCTACAAGGTCCGGCCGGCCGACGACCGGTTCGAGACGGGCACCGGGAACTTCGAGGGATACGCCGGGACGCTGGCAGCCATCGGGTATCTCGAGGACGTCGGGCGGATGGCCGGGGCGCCCGAGGGCTCGACCCGTCGCGAGCGCCTGGTCGCCGCGATGCGCGCCATCGGCGCGGTGGAGACGAGGCTCTACCGGCGGCTGCACGACGGGCTGGCGGCAATCCCCGGCGTGACGCTGTACGGGATCACAGACCCGGCCCAGTTCCAGAGGCGCACGCCGACTGCCGCGTTCACCGTTGCGGGACTTGGGTCCGATGCGGTGGCGCGTCGCCTCGGCGACGAAGGGATCGCGGTCTGGGACGGCAACTTCTACGCCCTCGGGCTCGTGGAGCGCCTGGGGCTGGAGGGACTCGGCGGGCTCATCCGGGTCGGGCTGACGCACTACAACACGGCCGGCGAGGTGGACCGTTTGCTCGAGGCCATCGGGCGCATCGCGGTGGGGGGCGCCGGTCAGGGCGCCTTCGGGCCGGGCGCGGGCACGGCGACCGCCCCTGAGCCGGGGTACGCGGCAGCGCGGTGACCAGGAGGTCCGGCGGTCCTGCCGTTGCCGTGATCGGCGGCGGCATCGTCGGGCTCGCCACAGCCGCCTACCTTGCCGAGGGCGGCGCCAGGGTCACGCTGTACGAGCGGGAGGCGATTGCCGCGGGCGCATCGGGCCGCAACTCCGGGGTCGTCCAGCACCCGTTTGATCCGGCCCTCGTGCCGCTCTACCACGAGACCGTGACCAGCTATCGCCGACTCGCGGTCGTCGCGCCCGGCGCGGCGTTCGCCCTGCCCTCGGAGCCTGCCGGGTTGCTGCTCGCCTCGCACCACCGCCGCGTGGCGGAAGCCCTTGCCGCCCACCTCTGGATCGTGGTCCCGGACCTCGAGCCCGAGATCCTCGACAGCGCGGAACTCCGGGCGCTGGAGCCGGCGCTCGCGAACGACCTCCATGCGGTTCGGGTTCCAGTGGCCTACCCGGTCGTGCCTGCGGCACCCACCTACGCCTGGGCAAACCACGCGGAGCGTGTCGGGGTCACGATCCGGCTGGGCCGGGCAGCCACCCCCCACGTCACTCGTGGCCGCGCCACCGGCGTGGACGTCGACGGGCGGCTCGAGGCAGCCGACGCCGTCGTGGTCGCCGCCGGCCCGTGGACACCGGCCCTGATCGATCCGTCCGGCCGGTGGCGCCCGATCCGCCCGCTCTGGGGCGTCGTGGTGGAGACACTCCTGGCCGATCCGCCGCGCCACGTCATCGAGGAGGCATCGATGGACGTCGCGCTCGGCATCACGGACCTGTCGGCCGCGGCGGGCGGCGAACCCGTGGACTCGGCCGAGACCCCGGAGACCAGCATCGTGACTGCCGGCGGTGCGACGGCCGTGGGCTCGACCTTTCTCGAGCAGGAGCCCGATCCGGCGGCCTGGACGGAGCGGATCCTTCGTCGCGCGGCGACCTTCGTGCCGGCCGTCGCCGACGCCCCGATCCGCGAGACGCGGGCGTGTGCCCGGCCGCTCGCCGCGGATGGCCGACCGCTCGTGGGCGCGGTGCCGTGGGTGGACGGGCTCTTCATCTGCTCCGGGCACGGCCCGTGGGGGATCACCACAGGTCCCGCCTCGGCGCGCCAGGTGGCGGATGCCGTGCTGGGCCTCGGTAACGGCGGAGCCGCCGCGATCCCGGCCGCGTTCGATCCCGGCCGCTTCGGCATACCGGACGAGCCGCGTCAGGACGCCTGACGAGCCGCGTCAGCGGATCGTGTAATACACCTCCGGCGTCGTGGCCCCGACCTCGGGTGCTTCGCCGGACTGGATCACGGCCGGCTCCCAGGTGAACGTTCCGGCAGACACGACCCGTGCCGCATAACGCAGCGTGACATACCGTCCGCGCACCGGATCCACGCACCAGGTTACGCGCTGTCCGGAGACATCGGTGGGCGCACTCCTCCAGCTCGCGCTTGACTGGTCGCCATCCCAGAAGCGCTCCGCGGCCAGCGGGGCCAGGCCGGACGGTGCTCGATCGGTGACCTCCCAGCAGCCCTGCGGGGCCTTGGTGTCGAAGATGATCCCGAGCGTGACCCGGACGAGACCGGTGGTGGGCGCGTCCGCGGCCGGTGTGACCGTTCGAGAGATCGTCACCAGGCCGCCAGACGGCAGATCGCCGGGCCCAGGGGCGGTTGACCACGACGCGACGACGGAGATTGCGCCAGCCAGCTGCTCCAGGCTGAACCCGGCACGCTGGGCGGCGGTCAGGGCAACCGTCCAGCTGGCGCCGGGAGCCAGGTCCTCTTCGTGGCGCGAGCCGTCCACGGTCCAGGCGAAGCGGGCCGCGGCTCTCGGCAGCCGGTCCAGACTCCAGGTGACGACGCCGATCTCCTGCAGGACGTACAGCGCCTCGGATGTCCGCATCTCCCGGACGTACCGGTCGATCCGCGGTGCGAGCGGATCGCCGACGCCGGTCGCGATGAGCGCGAGCAGGGCGCTCGCGTCGAGCGTGCTCGTGAGCGAGGCGCCGGCGTCGAGGCGGACCCACGGTCCGAGCTCCTGCCCATCCCGCTCGAGGAGCATCCGTTCAATGGATCGAGCACCGTTCTCGTCGCCAGCGGCAAGCATGCCCAGCGCCAGCCAGAGGGCCTCGCGCGTGGTCACCGCGCCGGGGTCTTCCGCCCGCAGGTCGTCGAGCACGTCTTCGCCCAGTCCCGCGAGCCCGGCGAGGGCGATGATCCGTCGCTCGCGCGTGGCAAACTCGTCCACCATCCACCCGCGGAACGCCGCCATGGTCTCAGCCAAGTGGAGACGCTCCGGCACAACGATCGCGGTCAGGGCGGTCAGCGTCAGGTCGGGCGATGAGTACGGCAGGAGCGCCACGCCGCCGCGCTGGTAGCGGGAGATCTCGAAGGTGGAGGGTTGCAGGGCGTCGACGTCGAAACCGTACGCGGTCACGAGCAGGTCGCGGGCCATGTCCGCGGCCAGGAGCCGATCGAACCGCGCGCCGCCACCCTGGGCGAGGTTTTCCAGTGTCGGCAGCAGGCTGCCGCGCCCGGCATCGGTCACGACATAGGTCGTAAGGCCCGGCCCGCCCACGTTCGGTGCCGTCGCCGGTGTGGCGATCTCGCTCGTCGCGACCTCCAGCCGGCTGGTCCGGACGACCAGCTTCCGGATCAGCGTGTCCGTCCGTGGAGCGTCGCCAAGGAGGGTTGCCTTGATCGTGATCGCGTGGACGCCAAGGGGAAGGGCGGGCAGGTCGAGGGTCGCCACGGCGAGCCCCGCGGCCTGGATCGTGGTCGGCGGGAGCAGCAGCGACGGCGCGCTGATCGTGAATTGCACGCGATCCGTTCCGGTCAGGGCGTCGCCGAAGCTCCGAACGCGAAGGACGGGCTGGTCCCCGACGAGGTAATCGGAGGCGAGGATCGCGTCGGCAAAGAACGGCAGCCCGACCGGAACGAGGAGCGAACCGTCCCCGGCCCGCAGGTCCGCGCTGATCGCGGTCGCGCTGAGATGCCAGCTCGTGAGGTCGTCCGGCAGGGTGAACGTGACACTTGCGACACCGGCCTGATCAGTTGACACGAGCTGGAACACGGCGGTATCGCGGAAGTCGCCCCGATCGCCGCCGCCAGTCGTGTCGCCGCAGCCCTCGTCCCGGGGCGGCAGCGGGTAGGGCTGCGAGACGTACGACTGGAGGAGCCCGTCGCCGGTGGGAGCAAGGAGCGAGGCGAGCGTCGCCTCGTCGTAGGCCTGGCCGATGGCGAACAGCTTCTCGTCCACGCCCCGCACGACGACGTCGGCCGGGACCGGCCGCCCGGCGGTGTCGCTGGTCCGGACCGTGACGGTCACCCGCTGGCCGGGCTGGTAGCGGGCCTTGTCCGCCTCGAGCCCGACCGTGAGCGTCCGCTCGTCCGGCCGGGTCTGGATCTGGACCTGATTCGACACGACGTAACGACCGTCGCGGAAACGCACGGCGAGCACGGCCTGGCTCGGCAGGTCCGCCTCTCCATAGATCCTCGTGAAGGCCGATCCGGCTTGCAGTCGCGCCTCGGCGATGCCGCGCTCGGCGACCACGAACAGGTACTCCCCGCCGATCGACACCGCCCCGTCGGCCTCGTGCAGCGTCAGTGAAATCTCGTCGCCGACCGCGTGCGCCTCGGAGTACGTGCCACAGACATAGGGCTCGCCAATGTACGGACGCCTGATGCCGCTTCGCTCCGCGACCGCGGACGGAGCCGACACATGGATGACTCTCGTTGTCGTGCGGCCCGAGCCGTCACGCGCGGTGAGTGACACCTCGTACGTGTGGCCGGCGTTCGGCACGGGCACGGATAGGGCGATCTTCCCGTCGGCCGCCGTCTTCGTGGCGTAGGTCCCGACCGATCGGCGTGTCTCGCTGTACTCGTACAGCGGGATGGCCACCTTCTCGATGTAGTCGTAGGTCGTACCCACCTGCCGGGCAACCGGGATCAGCTCCACGACTCCCACCGTCACCGTGCCCCCGGCCACCGGCGCCCCGGCCGGGTCCTCGGGCCAGCCGCCGAGGGCCCGCTCGCGCTCCGCGCGCTCAAGGTCCACCCGGTTGAGGAGACCGTCGATCGCGGCCCGCCCGTCACGAACCGTCCCCAAGGCAGCCAACCAGACGCTCGACGGAAAGACGAGCACTTCCGCGTACCCGACGATCTCGCCCTCTTCGGGGCTGGCAGGCGAGACCCCCACGTAGCCGAACTCGAATCCGGATGTCGACTCCATGCGCGCCGTGACCGTCATTGAGACGCGACCCTCGGCATCCGCGGCCATGACGTTGGAATCGGAGAAGGCGTCGATCCGGAGGTTCATGCCGGCCGCTGCCGTCCCGTCGAAGAAGACGGCGCGGGCACTGATCTGCACCGAGTCACCGGCGATGACCGCCCGGCGGTCCGTCTCGACCTCGATCCGGTAGGCCGGCTTGCGGATCTCGTCCACGGAGATCCAGCTGGACCGGGCCACGGTGCCACCGGCCCGCAGGTCCAGCATGTAGCCGCCCAGCGGAAGCGCTTCGATCGGGAGATCCCCCACCCAGGCTCCGCGCGCAGTCGCGGTGATCGGTACCCGGGCGAGCCACGGGCCGTCATCGGGCGACGACTCCGGCGCCCGCAGGGCCAGCTCCAGGCCGGTCGGAATCGTGTCGTCGTCGCGGGGTCGGATGAAACCCCAGGCGTGGATGCTGTCCGTGCTGCGATACGTGCTCCGGTCCGTGGACAGGAGCAGCCACCACCGGTCTCCGGCCGCATCACTCGACCCCCGACCGTTGCGCTCATAGTCGTAGGCAAGCGTGTTGCCGTTGATCCCCAGCGGCACGAGCATGCGCCGACCGTCGGGGGCACTGATCGTGGCGAGGCTCATCACGCCCGGGTCTCTCCCAGCCGGCGCGCTCAGGAGCGAGGCCGGCGTCGGCACGTTGAGCAGGCCGGCCGAGTCGGTGGTCCCGATCCGCGTGCCGGCGGGATCGCGGAGGACCGCCCCGCCGACAGGCGTGCCGGTGGCACGATCGTTGAGCCAGGCGAGGGTTCGCGTGCTCGAGGTCAGGGCATAGGCGGCCAGATCCGTGACCTGCAACAGGGCCTGTCGATCGCGGCCCTGCCGCGGCACGACGATGATGTACCAGCCCGCCCGGAGCTCAGCCGGGAAGCGGATGACGACGTAGCCGTACGGGGTCTCGTCCTGGAGCGCGCCCTGGAAGACCGCAACACGGGCCAGACCGGCCGTCGGCACGAGGCCCGCGGACGACCACTGGCCCCAGGCCGGGCCGCCGGCGATGACGTTCAGCGCGTCCCTGGCAGCCGCAAAGGTCGGAAGCCGGTAGACCTCGATCGACAGGGTGGTGGGCGCAGGGCCGAGCTGGTCGTCGTTCGAGAGTCCCAGCGCCATGACCGGCGGTTCGCTCGGAGAGGCTTCCAGCATGGGGCGGCCGATCCAGACGTCCCAGGCCTGATCCGACACGGCGCCGATCGTCTCGAAGGAGAAGGCGACTGGCTCCTCGAGGACCTGGGCAGATCCGGTCTGGGACACGCCTGCCGCGATCGTGACGGTGTAGATCGTCTCCGCGCCGAGGGGCGTCGTCGGAACGAAGACCGCGGTCCGGTCATGCACCTCGAACCGACCGTCGACCGCCGGCTCGATGGAAAACCGTTCGGCGATCCCCGTGATGCCGTCCTGATCGAACTCGACCTCGATCCCCGTGTTCAGCGGCACGCCGGTGCTCTGGTCATACGGAAGGGTGCCCACGACGTGGAGCGGCCGTTCAGTCCGGTAGGCCCATGAGCCGGCGAGCGCGCCGGCTGCGTCCACCAGTCGGAAGCGGTAGAGGACGCCGTCCTCGAGGGGCTCCGTGGGCACCAGCCGTGCTTCGGCCGGCGAAGCACCGGGTCGGATCGTGAAGGCGATGAAGGGTTCAGCGGTCATGCCGGCCGCAAGTTCCGCCGCGGGCGTCGAACTTCGGCTCCGGACGATGAAGGCGGATCGCAGCGAGACACCCGAGGCATTCACGCTGACAGGATCAAGTTCGGCGATGGGCTCCCAGGCGGGCAGGCTCAGGTCGCCCCAGGCGGCATCCGGCGCCGCGGTGGGGCCGGTGCTCGGGCCGGCGGTTGCGCTCGGCGCGGGTGGGGGAGTGGCGGTCGCATCGGGTCGCGCGATCTCGGTCGGCCGGTCGGTGAGGAGCATCCCGGCCACGATCGCGACGGTGACCGCGCCTGCCACGACAGCAACTCTCGTCCGTCCGGTCGAGCGCGCCCACCACGCCGTGGCGTGGGATCGCAGAGCTGCGAGGCTCGACCGCAGGGAAGCCAGCCGACCCTGGGTACCGTCCGGTGCGCTGATCGTGTGCCTCCTGGGACCGCCCTCTGGAACGCTGGCGGGTGCTCACCCATAGGACGCTGAATGCCCATCGCTGTGACGAGCCCGGCCGCTGCGTATCCTGCGCCCATGACGACCACCGCGAGCACTCGAACATTCGGCGCGCAAAGCATGACTGCGCCCCTCCGGGACGTACTCGTCAAACGTCCCGGGCCGGCCTTCGGCGCCGCCTTCGACGACCCGGCCCACGGGTTCCTCCAGCCCGTTGACCTCGACCTCGCCCGCCGCGAGCACGACGCGTTCGTTGCGGTCCTGGCCTCGCTGGGGCCGCGCGTCCACGTCCTGGACGCGGAGGTCGCGAGTCCGGACCTCGTGTACACGTTCGATCCGCTGCTCGTTTCCGATCGCGGCGCCATTCCGCTTCGGCCGGGCAAGCCGAACCGGCTCGTGGAACCGGCGGTCCTGGCAGCCTGGACCACGGTGTTCGGGATCCCGACGGCCGGCCGCATTGAGGCGCCCGGGACGATCGAGGGTGGGGACACGTTCTGGCTGCGGCCGGACATCTTCTGTATCGGCCGGACGCTGCGGACGAACAGCGAAGGGGTCCGGCAGCTGGCGAGCATCGTGGGCGGCGACGTCCGGGTCTTCGACGTCCCGTACTGGCGGGGACCGGCGGAGCTGATCCACCTCCTGTCCGTGATCTCGCCGGTCGCGGACGATCTCGCCGTGGTCTTCGAGCCGCTCCTGCCGGTGGGGCTGTGGGAGCTGCTGCGCGAGCTGGGCGTCCGCACCATCCCGGTGCCGGAGGCCGAATTCCCGACGCTGGGGTGCAACGTGCTGGCGGTCCGGCCCGGGGTCGTGATCCTTGCCGAGGGCAATCCCGCCACGGCATCCGCGATGGCCGCCGCCGGCTGCGAGGTCCACGCCTACCCGGCCTCCCAGATCGGCGTCAACGGCTCCGGCGGGCCGACCTGCATGACCCGGCCGATCCTGCGTGAATGAGGCGCCGCCGGCCGCGCTCGGCGCCGCTGCCGCGATCGACACCGGGCGCCTGCTCGACGACCTGAGAGCCCTCGTCGCAATCCCCAGCGTGACGGGCTCAGAGGAGTCCGTAGCGGAATGGTGTGCTGGCGCGCTCGAGGAATTGGGCCTGGCTGTCCAGATCATCCGGCCGGACCTCGACGCCCTCCGGGCCGATCCCGACTGGCCCGGCGAGGAGATGCCGCGGACGACGCTCCCGGTGGTCATCGGCCGGGCTGGCGATCCGTCCGGGCGCCGGATCATCCTGTCCGGTCATTTCGACGTGGTGCCGCCTGGCGACCTCGACAGCTGGTCTGCCGACCCGTGGTCCGGCCTCGTGGTGGACGGCCGCCTGTACGGCCGCGGCGCCTGCGACATGAAGGGCGGCGTGGCCGCCATCCTCGCCGCCGTCCGTGCGCTGCGGGCCTCCGGCGCGTTGACGGCACCGGCCGGCGAGCTGGTGGTGGCGCTCGTTCCGTCGGAGGAGGATGGCGGCCAGGGCACGCTGGCGGCGATCAGGGCCGGGGTCCGGGGGGACGTTGCCGTCATCACCGAGCCGTCGTCGCTCGACCTCGTCGTGGCCCATGCCGGCGCCCTCGTGTTCCGGCTGACCGTGCCGGGTCGCGCGGCCCACGCCTCGCAGAGGCGCGAAGGCGTCTCCGCGCTCGACAACCTGTTCACGCTGGTGGCGGCGCTTCAGGTGGACGAGGCCCGCCGGAACGAGGCCGAGACGGACCCGCTGATGACCGCCCTCGGCCTCCCGTACCCGACGATCATCGGCATCGTCTCGGGCGGGGAGTGGGCCTCAACCGTGCTCGACCAGGTTGTCGCCGACGGCCGCTACGGGGTCCGGCTCGGGCAATCCCCGGCTGAGGCCGAGGCGGAGCTGCGGGCCTGTGTCGCGGCAGCCTGCGCGGGCGACCCGTTCCTGCGCGATCATCCGGCCAGCGTCGAGATCAATGGCGGGATCTTCGGCTCCGCCCGCGTGCCGTCCGACCATCCCTTGCCGGTGGGGCTCGCGGACGCGGCGGCGGCAGTCACGGGTCGCCGTCCGGCGATGCTGGGCGCTCCGTACGGAGCCGACATGCGGCTGTTCGTGGATGTCGCGAAGACGCCCTGCGTCATCTACGGTCCCGGCAGCGCGCGCCAGGCGCACAGCGCCGACGAGTTCGTCCCGCTCGCCGAGGTGGAGAAGTGCGCCGCCGTCCTGGCCGAGTGGATCCGCCGCCAGATCGCCGCTCGCTGACCGCCAGATCGTGCCGCGGCCGCTGATCGAGCCGCGGCCGGCTGATCGCCACTCGCTGGCCGCCAGATCGTGACGCGGCCAGTTCTCGGGCTCGTGCCACTCCGCGCGGTGCGCGGGCGAGTTTCCAGATACTCACCCAGGGCGTATTGGGCGTGCCCGCGCCGGCACGGGCGGCACTCGGATCAGGCTGCTGAGCGTGGCCCCGGCCCGAGCGAGCGTGTTCGCGGCCCAAAAGCACGCGGATCGGACGCCGCAGCGCCGCCACGGCATGCCTGACACACATCGGATGAGTAAATGGCACCAGGCCTGCCATCAGTCGGCCGGTGCCCCCACGGCGCGAAGGCGCACAGCGCCGACGAGTCGGTGCCGGTGAACGACGTTGTCGCCTGCGCCCGCGTTCTCGCGGCGTGGGTCGTGCGCGTGCTGGGAGACGCCGACTAGCCCGTCCTTGACTGTGCGACGATCCGCCGATGGCGATTTTCGCGGTCGGGATCGGGATCTCCTCGTTCCTGCTGTTCTGGCTGCAACCGCTGATCGGGCAGGTCGTGCTGCCGCTGTACGGCGGGACGCCGGCGGTCTGGGCGACGGTTCTCGTCTTCTTCCAGGGCACGCTTCTCCTCGGGTATCTGTACGGGCACGCCTCTGTCACGCGCCTCCCCGCGCGAACGAGCCTCGTCGTCCACGTCGTGTTGGCGGTCCTCGCGGCGGTTTGGCTGGTGCTCCAGCCTCTCGAGGCTGACCGGGCCGCCCCAGGCGACCTCCCGGCCGCGCTGGACGTCCTGCGGATCCTGGCGATCCGCGTCGGGCCGCCCGTCTTCGTCCTGACGGCGACCACGCCGCTCCTCTCGGCCTGGTTCGCGGCACGCCGCGGCGAGTCCGAGAAGGGCGATCCGTACGGGCTCTACGCCCTCAGCAACGCGGCGTCGCTCGGCGCGCTCGTGGCCTATCCGTTCCTGATCGGGCCGCTGGTCGGGCTGACCCGGCAACTGGCGCTGTGGTCGATCGGTTTCGGGGCCCTGGGGCTCGTCCTGGCCCTCGCGGCCGCGATGGTCTGGCGCACCCGCGCGATCGGTGACCGGATAGTGAGGGGACCGACCGGGGGCTCGGCAGGCGCACCC
Organism: Chloroflexota bacterium; assembly: GCA_015661135.1. GTDB lineage: Bacteria > Chloroflexota > Limnocylindria > Limnocylindrales > CSP1-4 > UBA5189. The sequence continues at coordinate 5,840 of JACVXW010000011.1, read as the reverse complement.
GCGGCCGACTCGGCAGGCGCACCCGCGGCCGACCCGAACGCCGACGAGCTGTCGGGACCGCCCACACCCAGGATCACCTGGCCGAGACGGCTCCGCTGGCTCCTCCTCGCGGCGGTGCCATCGGGCCTGCTGGCGGCGGTCACGAACTTCATCGCCGTGGACCTGATTGCCGCGCCGCTGCTGTGGATCGTCCCGTTGGGGCTCTACCTCGGGTCGTTCATCGTCGCGTTCTCGGAGCGGGGCCGCCGGCTCGTGCCGTGGGCGGTCCGCCTCGCGCCGGCGCTGATCACGCTCCTGTGGGTGCCGATCGGGTCCGTCGGTGGTTGGCCCCTCGTACCGCTCGTCGTCCTCGAGTGGAGCGGCCTCGCGATCATCGCCACGGCGCTCCACGGCCGGCTCGCATTGGATCGACCGCCGGCCGCGCGGCTGACGGAGTTCTACCTCGTGCAATCCGTGGGCGGGGTCGTCGGCGGGGCGTTCGTGGCGATCGTGGCCCCGTCCGTGTTCCCCGGCGTGTGGGAGTACCCGATCCTCCTGGCCGGCGCGCTCGCGGCGCTGGCGTTGACCTCGGGCGCCCGAGCCGGGCGCGGACCGGTGCGCACGCTACCTCCCGAACCCGCCACGACCCCATCGAAGCCATCGACGAGATCACCCCGGCTCGACTTCGGACCGATCTTCGGCGGCTGGGTCGGTCGACTGGCGCCCTTCGGCCTCGTTGCGGGCCTCCTGATCGCGTTCATGGCGGTGGACCAGTCGGTCGCCCTCGGCGTTGCGCTCCGCTGGTTCGGGTTTGGCGCCCTGATCCTGTTCTTCGGCGGCCAGCCCTGGTTCCTGGCGATCGCGCGCCCCGCGCTCCTCCGGGATCGAAGCTTCTTCGGGGTCACCGAGGTCATTCGATCCCCCGATGCCGGGGTCACGGTGCTGATGAACGGGACGACCGTTCACGGCATGCAATCGACCGATCCGGCGTTCAGCCGCCGGCCGACGACCTACTACGCCCGGAGCGGGCCGCTTGGCGACGTCTTCGGCTGGCTCGAGGCTGCGCGGCCGTCCGGATCGATCGCCGTCGTCGGCCTCGGCGCCGGCACCATCGCCGCCTATCAGCAACCGGGCCAGGCGCTGACCTTCTTCGAGATCGATCCGCTGGTCGTGCGGGTGGCCTCCGATCCGCGCTACTTCACCTACATGTCGGGTGCCCCGAGCGCGCCGGCCATCGTCCTCGGGGACGCCCGACTGTCGCTGCGCGACGTTCCGGCGGACACGTTCGACCTCCTGATCCTGGATGCCTTCTCATCGGACGCGATCCCGACGCACCTCCTCACGCTCGAGGCGCTGGCGGACGATCTCCGCGTCCTCCGGGCCGGCGGCGTCATCGCCGTCCACGTCTCGAACCGCTTCTACGACCTGGCGCCCGCGCTCGGGGCATCGGGGGAACGGCTCGGGCTGCGGGTCCTTGACCGCGGTTACAGCCCCACGCCGGCCGAGGCGGAGGCAGGGGCCGCCATCTCGTACTGGGTCGTTCTCACGCGTGACGCGGCGGTCGCCGATGCCTTTGCCGGCGAGGGATGGGTGGCGGCGCAGCGATCCGCGGTCGAGCCGCTGACCGACGACCATCCCGACATCCTTCGGTTCCTGACGATCGGTCGGTAGCGCCATAGCCGGTAGCGGCGCGGTCGGGCGTCGGAGGGCGCCGAGCCCGCCAGTGCTAGCGGCTCGTCCCCGTCCGCAGCTGGCGCCGGCGGCTGACGAGGACCGACACCGGGAGCAGGACGAGCGCCGCGCCGAGCAGGCCGAGCGTCGTGAAGCCGGCGACGGTGAGGATGACGCCCGAGCCGATGGATGCGAGCGCCGCGGTACCCCAGATCAGGGCATCGGCCATGCCCTGGATCCGCGTGCGCTCGACGATCGACAGGCTCGTGGTGAGGAGTGCGCTGCCGGCCACGAACCCGAGATTCCAGCCCCAGCCCAGCAGGAAGAGGGCCACGAACAGCGCCACGCCGCCATCTGGCGGCGCGACGGCGGACATGACGCCCGAGGTGATCAGGACTGCGCTGCCGACGAAGATCACGGCGGGGCTCCCGAACCGGTCCGTCAAGCGGCCGCTGATCGGCGACAGGGCGAACATCCCGAAGGTGTGCCCGCTCAGCACGAGGCCGATGTCGGTGAGGGTGTGATGGTTCATGTCCATGTGGAGGGGGGTCATGGTCATGATCAGCGTCATCACGAACTGCCCGATCACCAGCGCGACGAGCGCCGCGATGACCGACGGGCGGCCGAGGATCTCGAGGAGTGGCCCGCTGTCGGGCATGTCGGCGGTGCGCTTCGACGAATCGTCGGCCAGCTCGAAGGGATCCGGCCGGAGGAGCGCGATGGAGAGGAACGCCGCGAGGCCCACGAAGAGCACCGGCACCAGATACGGTCCGGCCAGCTGCGGCAGGCCCATGGCCTCCGCGATCTTCCCGGCCGGCTCCACGAGGTTCGGCCCGACCACTGCGCCAACGGTTGCCCCCCACACGACCGTGCCGATGGCCGACGCTCGGCGGGACCCCGGGTACATGTCCGCCGCGGCATATCGGGACAGCTGGTTCGAGCTGTTGCCAAAGCCGATCAGGAACGTCCCCGCGAGCAGCAGCGGGAAGGACCCGCCGATCACCGCGAGCGTCGCCCCGAGCGCACCCACGACCCCGGTCAGGTATCCGGCGGCGAGGCCGGTTCGTCGGCGCCCGGTTCGGGCCATGATTCGCGACAGGACCACCGAGCCGACAGCCGCTCCGAGGACCACTGCCGCCCCGGGGAGCCCGGCGATTGCCGGCGTCCCGGCGAGTTGCTGCGCGGCAATCGTGGCCACGGTCACGGCGGCGATGTGGCCGGTGGACCCGAGCGCCACGCCGGCCACGAGACTCAAGGTCGCTCGTCGCCGTGCGGCCGACGACGCGGTCGGGGAAAGGCTGACCGCAACACTCACCGAGCGATCATAGGTGCCAGTCCGTGGACTCGGGAATCTAGGGCAGGTTCGCCTCCACGGGCTCCGCGATCTCGAGGTAACGGCACAGGACGTTGAGCAGTCGCATCTGCTCCGGGGTCCGGCACGCGACCCGGGCGAGGGCCGGGTTGGCGACGAGGATCGCGAGGCCGCGGGCCCGCGACATGGCGACATTGAACCGATTCCCGGAGTAGAGGAACTCGATGTCCCTCGGCGCGTCATCCGCCGTCGAGGTCGTCATGGAGTAGACGGAAACCGGGGCCTCGCGACCCTGGAACTTGTCCACGGTCCCGACGTTGGGCCGCGTTCCGAGGCGGGCTTCGCCGCGTCTCGCGATCTCGGCCACCTGGGCGTTGTAGGGAGCAACGACGAGGATGTCCGAGACGGCCAGTCCGCGCTCGTTGCCGTCCCGGTCCAGCCAGCTGCGACCGACGAGTGACTCGATCATGTCGACGATCCAGTCTGCCTCCTCCGGTGATCGATTCGAGGCTTCCCCGTGACGGATTCGGACATGGCGGACGCCGCTGTCGCCGACGGGCATTCCGGGCCCCACCGATTGCCGGGCATTCGCCGGGTCCGTCGCCAGGCGGCCGTCGTAGAAGGCCGGCGAGATGAAATCGTTGATCTTCGGGTGGAGGCGATACGTCGTGTCGAGGAGCAGGCCTCGGTCGGGATCGATGGTCCGAGCCTCGCCGACGAGGTGCTCCAGTGCGGACGCAGCCGCCCCGTCCGGGTGGCTGCCGTTCGAGACCTGCGGCAGCTGGTTGGGGTCACCGAGGAGCACGAGGGAGCCACCCGCACCCGCCACGGCGAGCGTGTTGGCGAGGGAGAACTGGCCGGCCTCATCGATGAAGAGCACGTCCACCGAGCCCTCCATCTCGGCGCGCGCCCACAGCCAGGCGGTGCCGCCGACGACGTCGAACTCGCCGGAGCGAAGCCCGTCCTCCGCACCCTCGTTGGACCCCAGCCGGACGATCGCCATCCACGCCGGCGAGAGATCCTCCTCGTCCGTCTTCTGGGCAATCCGGACCGTCGTCCCTTCCTCCGCGGCGGCCCGGGCGACGGCCTCGAGTGCATTCGCGATAACCCGGTGTGACTGGGCCGTCACGCCGACGCGGCGCCCCGCGGCGACGAGGTCGAGGATCATCCGCGCCGCCGTATGGGTCTTGCCCGTCCCCGGTGGTCCCTGGATCGCGAGCGTCGTGGTGGTCAGTGAGACGGCAAGGCGACGCGCCGTGGCCACGGCACTCGCCCCGTCAGGCAGGAGCGTGGATCCCGGCGCAACGCCGGTGATGGTCGGCGGGCGGCGGCGGAGCAGATCGCGGGCCATCTTGTAGCGGCCATCGCCCTCGAGGCCGTGCTCGATGACGTGATCCGCGAGGCGCCCCAGGGCCTCCCACTGGGCATCTGTGCGGACCGGACCAGTCGGAATCAGCGCCCGCGGATGTGGTGCGGTTCGCGCAACCTTGAGATCGACGATTCCCTCGATCGGGTCGAACGCGATGACCTCGAGACTCCATGGTTTCTCGTTCGGGTCCGGGTGCAGTCCCTGGTTGCCGCCGATGCCGATTTTCGTCTCCTGGGCGGGGTCGAACCGGTAGCGGCGCCCGACCGACCTTGCGATGGGGCCCAGTTCCTCGACGAACTCGAGGCCTCCGAGCGAGGAGGCGTCGTCGACCAGCTGCTCGGCCAGGGCCTCGCGCAGGCGGTATTGGTCCCACCATTGCGGCTTTGCCTCGCGCCAGTGCCAGTCCAGGAGCGCGGCGAGGAGCCAGCGCGCCTGTTCGTCGTCCGTTCGTTCCGTTCGGTCGACGGGGAGCCCTTCGCGAAGTCCGTCCTCCCTGGCCCGGGTCGTCGCTCGATTGGCGGCCTGGTCCTTCGGGGCATCGCCGTCCCTGGGTCCGGGGCGGGGAACGACGCCGTCCGGGTACCAGTCCGGGTGCTCGGCCAGCGCCTGGACCCGGCGCCCCTCCAGCCAGTCCCGGAGCTTCAGGTTGGAGATGCAGTCGTCCCGGTTGTATGCCGCGATCGCTTCGAGGATTGCGGGGTCTCGTTCCTCGATCCAGCGCTCGTATTCCACGATCGAGAAGCCGGCATTCGTGATGCCCCCCTCTCGATGGGGCATGTAGAAGACCTCCAGGCGCTTGATGGAGTAGCTCTCCACGCTCGCAAGCAAGGCCTGGCGGACGACGTGGTCGTAGAGGTTCACCAGGACACCGGCGCGGAGCAGGACGTCGATCTCGTCCTCACGGGTTGCGTGGCGCTGCATGAGCCGCTTCAGGGCACCCGACTCATAACCGCCGTAGTGGTAGACGTGCATCCCGGGATCGCGCGCCCGCCGGTCCATGACCAGATCCACAAATGTCTCGAGGGCAGCCTTTTCCGCGGCGCGGTCGTGGGCCCACGTGACGTGAAAGTGCGGCTCACCCTCCGGGCGCGCTTCGGCCCAGCCGAACAGGTACTCAAGGCCGCCGTCCATGGCGAGCGGATCAGCCTCGAGATCGAAGAAGACGTCCAGCGGCGACGGTTCGGGCAGCGCGGACAGCCCCTTGCCCGGGTTGTCCGGGTCCGGCTCCAGGAGCTCGAAGCGGTGGACGCCGGTCATTCGTTGCTCAAGCTGGAGGGCGGCCTGGCGGCGCAGGCGGTCGAGGGCGCGTGGCGTCATCTTCGCGATCCTTGCCGTTGGATCCAGGCCTGCGAGGGCCGTCCCGGTGGACACGCCCGCGCCCACGAGCTTGCCTCGATGAGACCTGGCGGCGCCGGCAACGATCGAGAGGTGGTCGTCCGCCCGCCGCCGGTCCATGCACATCGTCCACCACGGGCAGATGTCACAGTGGCCCACGGGCTCCGGATAGGT
>JACVXW010000074.1 GCA_015661135.1 Chloroflexota bacterium | reverse complement strand
AATCGCCGTTTTCGCCCTTCCCCTGCTCGGGATGCATCGTCGCCTGGTGGCCGAGAAGGACCGCGTCATGGGGGCCGCCGACGGCCGGATGCGGGACCTGCTCGGCGAGTTGAACGAGGCGATCGACGCCCGAGTCACCGACCGGGTGGAGGGGCTGGACCGGACGATCTCCGCGCTCCGCCACGAGCGCGAGATCCTGGCGAAGCTGCCGACCTGGCCGTGGTCAACGGGTACGATCCGGGGGTTCGCGTCCGCCCTGGCCCTCCCCATCACGATCTTTCTGCTGCAACGACTCCTGCTCGAGGTTCTGCCCGCGTGACGTCCGAGATCACCGCAACCGCCAGTCAGCCGGTCGACGCCGCCTCCTCGTCGCGCCCGTACGCGCCGAGCTGGGTCAACCTGCTCACGAGCTGGATCGAGGCGCTGCCCGGCCCGGCCTGGGTGGCCTACGGAGTCGCGATGACGGGCGGAGTGCTGCTCTCCGCCTGGTCCGCGATAGCCGTGGCGGCGGAGCTGAGTCTGGCGGTCGGGGGCGCGCTGTACTACGGGGCGCTGCCCTTCGCCGTCATCGCGTTGATCCACAGCCTGGACCGAACGGCGAGTTCGGCGCTCGGAGTGCTTCGGCCCGTGCTCGCCATGGACGATGCCGAAATTTCGGAGACACATCACCAGATGACGGTCGCGCCGGCTCGGCCGGCCATGATCGTCACGCTGATTGCGGCCATCGTCGGGCCGGTGACCTATGCGCTGGACCCGATCGGGAGCCAGATCGTCGGCTACGGGCCGGTCACCCTCTTCTTCCGCTGGGCGTGGGAGAGCCTGATCACGGCCGTCTTTCTCATCCTCATCTACCACTCGTTCCGCCAGCTGCGCCTGATCTCGCGGATCCACGAACGAGTAGGCCGCATCGACGTCTTCGACCAGGCGCCGTTGTATGCGATGTCGCGGGTCACCTCGAGCACTGCCGTCGGCCTGCTCCTCCTTCTGGTCCCCAGCCTCTTCCTCTTCCCGGCGGAGGCTGGCGTCTCGTACCTGGTCATCACGGCCGGCTGGTATGGCTTCGCAGTCATCGTCTGCGGCGCGGCGTTCGCACTTCCGATGCGCGGCATGCATGACCGGCTCGTCGCCGAGAAGCGCCGCCTGCAGGGCGAGATCGGCCGCCGGATCACGTCCACCCTCGAGGCCGTGCAGGTCGCGGTCGACGCCGGTGATGTGGCGGCCATCGAGGCCCGCAACCGCGCGCTCGCAACGCTGGTCGCCTCCCGCGACGTGGTCAACCGCGTCCCGACCTGGCCGTGGAGCACGGGGGCACTGACCGGGTTCGCCTCGGCCATCGTCCTGCCGATCGTCCTGTTCCTCGTCCAGCGGGTCCTCAGCCAGCTCGTCTGAAGCATTGACGCCGGTGGCCGCCGGCGCGACGATGACGCTTCGCGACCGGGCTCTGTCCCCGGCGACGAGTCTCGAGGAGGACGACGGATGGCCCACTATCTGTTCCGTGCCCACTACACCCAAGCGGGCATCCAGGGGCTGCTCAAGGAGGGAGCCGCGGGGCGCCTCAAGGCCGTCTCCGAGCTCGCGGCGAGCGTCGGCGGTCGGGTGGAATCTGCGTACTGGGCGTTCGGGGACGACGACTTCATCATGATCGCCGAGATGCCCAGCAACGCCGCAGCTGCTGCTGCTGCCACGAGAGTCTCGGCGAGCGGCATCGGCGGCGTCACAACGACCGTGCTGCTGACCGCGGCCGAAGTGGACGAGGCCCGTGGCATCGGCGTCATCTACCGCCCGCCGGGCGCCTGACTCGAACGCGGCCCGGCCCGTCCGCCCGAGGATCCGAAAAGGCGCGTAGACTCCGCAGGTCGTCGCAGTGCGCGACGGTGCTTCGCGTGGTCGACCTGCTTCTCGAACGGGCCGTGCGCCTCCAGACGGGTTCGAGAAGACGGAAGGGGTCAATGTGACCACTGGCACCATCAAGAAGGTCGTTGCCGATCGCGGCTTCGGCTTCATCACCGCGGACGACGGGAAGGACTACTTCTTCCACCGCGATTCACTCCAGGCACCGCTCAACTTCGACCGCCTCAACGGCGGCGAGGCAGTCGACTTCGACGTTCAGACGAGCCCCAAGGGCCCGCGAGCGGCGAACGTCCGGGCAGTCGACGGGGCGTAGTCGCTTCGTTTCGTACATCCGACGGCCCCCGGTTCACCGGGGGCCGTTTCGATTCCGCTGTTTCGATTCCTGCGCTTCCGGCGCAGGTACCATGCCGGGACTACATGAGCGGAAGATCAATGACCCAGTCGAACGGCGCAGCCGAAGCCACCGATGCCCGGCCTTACCCGCCGGGTTGGCCCCACCTGCTGGCGGACCGGCTGGAGCGGCTCCCCGGCTCCATCTGGGTCGCCTACGCCGTCATTGCCCTGGTGGCGGTCCTGGCGATGCATCTCGTCCCATGGACGAGGGACAACGCCCCGATCGGCACGTTCGACCTCCCGAATACGTTCTGGGGGATCCTTCCGGTCATCACGCTCTGGTTGTTCCGTGACGTCGAGCGGGCCGCGGCGACCGCTTTCGACGCCTTTCGGCCGGCCCTGAACCTGTCCGAGCCGGAGCTGGCGAGGCTCAGGTATGAGCTGACGGTCATTCCGGACAGACTATCCCTGGTGATCACCGTCGTGGCGGTCGGGTTCACCTTGGTGTCGTTCGCCCTCGATCCCGCCGGGTCCGACGCCGTCGGGTTGACGGGTCTACCGTTGGTCGTGGTGCTGGTCATCCAGTCGTTCATCGTGTCGGTCTTCTTCCAGCTGATCTGCCAGGTTCTTCGACAGCTGCGCCAGATCCGCCGGACCGTTGCGCGGTCCGCCGTCGTGGACCTGTTCCAGCCGGGTCCGATGCACGCCTTCTCGAGGTTCACGTCGCGGTTCGGAATCTCGATCGTCCTGATCGTGGGGTTCTCCGTCGCGCTCGTCCCGACCCCAACGGACTTCGGGTCCTTCCTCCTGAGCTGGGCCCCCTACCTCGTCATCCCACCGATCGTCGTGGTCATCGCCTTCGTCGTGCCGCTCTACGGCATGCACGGCCGCCTTGTTGCGGAGAAGGAGCAGATGCAGGGGAGGCGGAGCAGCGCCTCAAGGGCCTGCTTGCCGAGATCAACCGTGCCGTGGACACAGGCGAGCGCTCGCGGATCGGCGAGCTGAACACGACGCTCGCGAGCATCCTCGCGCAGCGCGAGATTCTGGCGAAGTTGCCCACCTGGCCGTGGTCGGCGGGCACCTTGCGAGGGTTCGTCACCGCGATCCTCCTGCCCATGACGATCTTCCTCGTCCAGCGGGGCGTGAGCCTGCTTCTGGGCTAGGCCCGGGCAACCAGCGAGCCCTCGGCCGCCGCTACACTCGACCCGATGGATCTCCACGTTGTCGGGCCGCTCGCTTCGCCCGTCGAGCGGGCGGCCGTGGACGCCATCCTGGGACCGCCGGACTCGGGCTGGTCGGGCGGCGTACGCGACTCGCGGACGGATGGTCACGTGGCCCGGGGCGGCCATGCGGCGCGAGGACGTCGCGAGCTACTTCTCCCGGCACTGCACGCCCTCCAGGATCGCGTCGGACGGATCACGCAGCCGGGCCTCAACTACGTCTGCCGCCGCCTGTCCGTCCCGCCGGCCGAGGCGTACGGGGTCGCGACCTTCTACTCGCTGTTCGCGACCGCCCCCCGGCCGCCGGCAGTCGCCCACTTGTGCGACGACATCGCCTGTCGGCTCGCCGGCGCGGAGGATGTGGCGGCGGATCTGGAGCGGGCGCTTGGCCCGGCCGGTGCTCCGGCCCGGGACGGCCGGATGACCTGGCTCCGGAGCCCGTGTCTCGGCCGCTGCGAGCTCGGTCCGGCCGCCCTCGTGACGATCGCCGGCGAGACGCCGGTCCTGGATGCGGCCGGGATCCTGGGCCGGCTCGAGGCCTCAGTGCGCCGCGAGGAGTCAACTGGCGCGCCACGTAGCCCCTCGGACGTGATGCGTACACGCGCATCGGTTCCACAGGCCGGTTCCGGCGCGCCGCTCCGGCTGCTGGCCCGCGTCGGCGTGGCCGACCCTCGCTCCCTGGACGACTACCGCGCCCACGGCGGCTATCGGGCGCTGGCCAACGCGATGGCGATGGGCGCCGCCGCGACCGTGGCCGAGGTCACGGACGGCAAACTCCTCGGCCGAGGCGGTGCCGCGTTCCCCACCGGTCGCAAGTGGGCTGCCGTCGCGGCGCAGGCCGCCCAGCCGCACTACGTGGTCTGCAATGCCGATGAATCCGAGCCCGGCACGTTCAAGGACCGGGTGCTCATGGAGGAGGACCCGTTCGCCGTGGTCGAGGCGATGACGATCGAGGCCTTCGCCACGGGCTCGAGCCGCGGCTATCTCTACATCCGGGGCGAGTACCCGCTCGCCGAGGCTCGCCTGACCAACGCCGTCGAGGCTGCCCGCTCGGGCGGCCTCCTCGGCCCCAATGTCGCCGGCTCCGGCTGGGCCTTCGACATCGAGCTTCGACGGGGTGCCGGCGCGTACATCTGCGGCGAGGAAACGGCGCTCTTCGAGTCGATCGAAGGCAAGCGCGGCGAGCCGCGCAACAAGCCGCCGTTTCCGGTGGAGGTTGGCCTGTTCGGGAAGCCGACCGCGGTCAACAACGTCGAGACCCTGGTCAACGTGCTGCTCATCCTGGGCGACGGCGACGGCCGGGGCGGCGGAGCGCGCTATGCCGCGACGGGGACGGACGGCTCCACCGGCCCGAAGCTCTTCTGCCTGTCCGGCCACGTCGCGCGGCCGGGCGTCTACGAGGTGCCGTTCGGGACGACGCTCCGCGAGCTGCTCGCCCTCGGCGGCGGCGTGCCGGGCGGCCGCGCGATCCGGGCAATCCTCCTCGGCGGCGCGGCCGGTGTCTTCGTGGGCCCGGATGCGCTCGACGTGCCGCTGACCTTCGAGGGCACGCGCGCAATCGGGGCGAGCCTTGGGTCCGGCGTCGTGATGGTCTTCGACGAAACGGCCGACATGGTGGGCACGCTTCGTCGGATCGCCGCGTTCTTCCGCGACGAATCGTGCGGCCAGTGCGTCCCGTGCCGGGTCGGGACGGTCCGGCAGGAGGAGTTGCTGGCGCGACTCGCGGATCGGGTCGAGGTTCGCTCGCGGGCTGAGGAACTGGCACTGCTCGGCGACATCGGCCGGGCCATGCGCGATGCCAGCATCTGCGGACTTGGCCAGACCGCCAGCTCGGCCATCGAGTCCGCCTTTCGGCAGCCGGAACTGGTGGCGCTGTGAGCCTGGAGCATCGACCCGCGCCATACGTGATGCCGCCTGAGCTTGAGGCGGTGTTCACCACCCCGCCCGCGCGCGCCTCGCGGACCCCGGTCGCGCCTGCCGTCGAGGCGCCGCCGCCCGTCAGCGTCACGATCGACGGGGTCGAGGTCAGGCTGGACCTGCCGACGCTGTGCTACCTGGAGAACCTGGCCCCGGTCAACGTCTGCCGGGTCTGCGTCGTGGAGGTCACCGGTTCTCGGGTGCTCGTGCCCGCCTGCTCGCGCAAGGTCGAGCCGGGCATGGAGATCCAGACGGAATCCGAGCTGGTTCGGCACTCGCGCAAGCTGGTCCTGGAGTTCCTCGGATCGTCCGTGGATGTCTCGCTGGCCGGTCCACGCGAGCCGGACGGGGACATCGCCCGGTGGGCTGAGCGGTACGGGGCGGATGCCTCGCGGTTTGGGGTCGCGGCGCCGCCCGCGGGCGCCGGTGTGCGTGACGCGCACGAGCCCGGCCACCATCACGCCCCGGAGGGCTCCGCGGCCGCCCGCGCCGCAACCGTGGCCCAGCCGGTCAAGGTGGACAACGAGCTGTATGTCCGTGACTACAGCAAGTGCATCCTCTGCTACAAGTGCGTCGAGGCCTGCGGGGAGGACGCCCAGAACACCTTTGCGATCGCCGTTGCCGGGCGCGGATTCGATGCCCGAATCTCCACCGAATGGGCGACGCCACTCCCCGACTCGGCGTGCGTGTACTGCGGCAACTGCATCGGCGTCTGCCCGACCGGCGCGCTGATGTTCCGCTCCGAACACGAGATGCGGGACGCCGGGACCTGGGACGAGGCGGCCCAGACCGTGACCGAGACGATCTGCCCGTACTGCGGGGTCGGCTGTGTCCTGGACCTCCACGTCCAGGACAACACGATCGTGAAGGTCACCTCACCGCTGGACTCATCCGTGACCGAAGGACACCTCTGCATCAAGGGGCGCTTCGGCTTCGAGTTCACGAACGAGCGCCGGCGCGGCTGACGCTGACACCGCGACGGCCAATCGCCTCCGCGGGTCCGCCGAGCCCGTGGCCCGCCGCTCGGTACCGCGTCCGCGCGGCGCTGTGCACCACGCGCACAATTCGGCCGCCGAACGCCCGCGAACGCCCGCGGTGTGCGCCTCGCGCACATTTCGGCCGCCGAACGCCCGCGAACGCCCGCGGTGTGCGCCGCGCGCACATTTCGGCCGCCGAACGCCCGCGAACGCCCGGACCCGGGCGCTGAAATCCGGCTTCCTCGCGTTGCAGTGGTGGCTCGCAGCCACACATACGGCGCGAGCCCGCCGCTGGGTGGGGCCGCCGGACCCAGGAGAGCTCCTTGGACCACGAAGACGTGTGTGGCAGTCACGCGTAGTCCGTGCCTGGGCCAGCCACGGATCGGTGCTCGGGCGTTCCGTTTGACACTCGACCCAGGCGCACGCCCCGTGGAGGCGCGTCGAGGATAGTGGCCACTCCTCGCTCGACGCGAGCCCACACGACCCCCGATCCCGGCCATGGGCGGCGGGCGTCGCGCAGGGCGCCCACGACATCGGCCGTTGCCGCCGGGTACGCCGCCCCGAGGGTCGCCGGGAATCGATTTGCCAGGGCCCGCGTGTCCGCGGTCGACCGCAGGAGGAGGAGTTGTGCGCCTTGATCCCCACTCCGGGATCGCGCGAACAGCGCGTCGGCCTTCTCGCCGGCTCGGCGAAGCGTCTCTTCGAGCCTTCGGAGCTCCGACTGAGCCTCGCATGCAATGACCAGGCTGCGCTCAGGATCACGCACGACGAGGTCGATTACGCCGCGGACCGGCCCGGAGATCGCGACCTCCGGCTGCACGATGAACGATCGGTCGAGGAGACGGATCAACGCTTCGACCATCGGGGCCTGGAAGCGATCGTGAATACGCGGCCCTGATCCCGGGTAGAGGCGCACGCTGAGATCGGATCCGAGCGCGGCACCCAGGGCGATCAGTGCCTCCAAGCTCGGAATCGCGACGCCGGCCTCGATCCGCGACAGGTGGCTTCGGTCCACGCCCGACACTCGGCCAAGCGCGGTTTGTGTCACGCCGGCATCGAGGCGGAGCTGCCGGATCTGCATCCCGAGAGCGCGTTGAAGATCGCGCTTCGCGGCGGCGAGCGCACGGGTTCCGAGGATCGGGCTCGTGGACATGTGTGCCGCATTGAACGATCGGGCGCTTATCCGCGAGTTATCGCCCGGCTGCCGACGTGCGATGTGCGTGCGACGCACAATCCGGCCGCCCAACACCCTCCGGCGCCAGCGCTAGGGAGCCCGAAGCGCGCCCCGGCGGCTCTTCGCGTCCCAACGGTGGTCCACGGGCACGCAACATGCGCGAAGGTCCCGCTGGAGTGTCGAGTTGAGCTGTTTCGACCCAATGGACATCGAAATTGTGCGTAGCAGACACGCGCAGCCGGAGGGACGCGGCGCGGGTGGAGGGACGCGGGGCGGGTGGAGGGACACGCGCAGCCGGAGGGACGCGGGGCGGGTGGAGGGACGCGGCGCGGGCCTGGCGTGGCCGACGCTCGGGTTCGCGAGAGGGTCGCCCTACATCAGGTGCTGCGCCCGGCGTCAAGCCTCGGGGGTCGCCTCGGCGGCCGGGGTCGGCCTGGGACGGGGAGCGAGCGTCTCAGGGCGGCGGAGGAGGCGCTCCGCAAACAGGAGGCTCAGAGCGAGCACGAAGAACCCACCGATGCTCCCGAGCAGGATGAACCCCAGGACCATGGTCAACGCGGCGATCGCGAGGAACCGGGCACCCGCATAGGCCAGAGCTCCGGCCAGGACGAACAGCCCATAGCCGCCGACCATCGCCCCGACGACGTAGATGGTGCCGACCCACTTCATCCCGAAGCCGTCCTCGAACCCGTTTGCAATCGCTGCGACGAGCAGTCCGGCGCCCACGATCAGGGCAGTCAACGCAGACGGTCGATGCGAACGGGCGAGCCAGCCGATGAGCCAGACGACGCCGCTCGAAAGGACGAGCGCCACGCTGTACGTCCAGACCGCTGCGTAGTCGAGCGAAGTGACGGGATGGTAGTACTGCGGATCCTGGAGGCCGATCCAGGTGCGGATCGCCCAGCTGATCCCGAATGCCACGACCAGGGTGGACTGGAGAACACGGGCGACGTTCACCTCGCGAGGATATCCCGCAGATCCACCCGCTCGTCGTGCGTGTAGACGTTGAAGCCGTCGCCACGGAGAAAGCCGACGAGCGTGACGCCGAGACGATCCGCCAGACGGACCGCCAGATCGGACGGGGCGGAGACGGCGCAGATGATCGGGATCCCAGCGACGGCCGCCTTCTGGACGATCTCGAACGATACCCGCCCCGAGACCAGCAGCACGCGGTCCCACAGCGGCAACTCTCGGGCGAGGACGCGCGACCCGATGACCTTGTCCAGGGCGTTGTGCCGGCCCACGTCCTCCCGCACGGCGACGAGCCGCCCGTCGGTCTCGAAGAGGCCTGCTGCGTGCAATCCTCCCGTCCGCTCGAAGGCCGCTTGCGCCTCGCGCAGTCGGTTCGGCAACGACAGGATCACCTGCCGAGCGACGACCGGAAGACCCTTCGGGAGCGGTTCGGCGCGGACGGCGACTTCGTCGATCGATGCCTTGCCGCAGATCCCGCACGAGGCCGTCGCCACGAAGTTCCGCTGGGCCACGAGCGAGGGATCGAATCGACGCGCCAACCGGACCAGGACGGCGTCGTCCGGCTCGGCCATGAAGCCCGGGTCGCCCACATCCACGCCCAGGACCTCGTTGTCACGGAGGAGCCCCTCCGAGCTGAGGAACCCGACCGCGAGCTCCTTCTCGTACCCCGGCGTGCGCATCGTGACCGCGACGCTCACGGGCGTCTGGCGCGGCCCGGCGGCGCGGATCTCCAGCGGCTCCTCGCCGACGACGAGATCGTCTCGCAGCTCCAGTTCCGTGCCGCGTACGGCCACGACCTTCGTGCTCGTGACGTGGCGGAGAGGAAGGGCCTGATCGAGGGGCGTGGTCACCCCACGAGTGTAGTCTGGGGGCCATGCCGGAGCCGATTCTCACGACTGTCGAGCGGGCCTTCATTGCCGGGACCCGTCGGGCCGTGCTCGCCACGATCCGCCCGGACGGAGAGCCGCGCCTCGTGCCGATCTGCTTCGTCCTCGCCGACGCAGCCGACGAGCTGGGCCGGGCGATCCTCTACTCGCCGCTCGACGAGAAGCCGAAGTCGGCGGCCGATCCCCACGTTCTGGCGCGGGTTAGGGACCTGCTCGTCCTGCCCGCGGTGACCGTCCTCGTGGACCGCTGGTCCGAGGACTGGCATGGGCTCGCCTGGATTCGACTGTCCGGCCGGGCCGTCCTCATGGAGCCCGAGCCCCGCGAACGCGAGGAGCACGCCGGCGCCGTCAGCGCACTGCGCGCGAAGTATCCGCAGTACGCCGACCACGACCTGGACTCCCGGCCGATCATCCGGATGTCGATCGACCGGGTCAAGCGCTGGGGTGAAGTACTATAGGGCTGTAGTACTTACCGCCCGTTCCGCGGGTGACGCAGGGAGACAAGACCCGTGGGGCGACGGCGGGCGGCGAAGGACGGCAGGACGCGGGCGCGAGCGCCCGGGATCCCGGTGCTGGGGCCACTCGCGCCCAATTCCGCGCGTCGAGCGCCTGCGTCGCTCCCTTCGGACAGCACCACGCAGCCGGTGAAGGACCATCTGGCCAAGGGCCCCGAGGCCGCCGAGCCGCAGGCAGTCGTCGGATCGTTCTGGTTCGATTCCGGCCAAGGATCGGCGTCGTACACGGCGACGGTGCGCTTCACCGGCCGCCGCGTCGGGTCCCGCGGTCACGTGTCCCGCGACACGTTTGTCCAGGACGAGACCATCGAGGGCGTCGTGCCGGGTACCGGCCCCGTCTCGATCACGACATCGGTTCACGGTGTCCCGGCCGGCGCGTGGGCCGTGACCGGCGCGCTCATCCGACCGGCCGGGCTTCGCAGAGCCGCTCACGCGGTCCATCCCGCGGCCTGGTCGTGGCGCCGTTGGGCGGTCGCCACGGGTCCCGAAGCGCCTCTGCGAACCCGCTGGGCCCTGCTCGCCCCGCTGGCGCGGCAACCGGCCGTGATACCGGGCATCTACACGGTGCTCGGGGTTCTGAGCATCATCCTCGCCGTGGCCGTCCAGTCGGCGATCCTGGGGCGCGGGGACGTCCCGGTCAATCGATCCCTGCTGGCCTCCGGCCTGACGATCCTGTTCGGACTGATCGGTGCCAAGGCCTGGTATGCGGTCTTGCACCCGGGGGAGTCGATCATCCGGGGCGGCTGGGCCGTGGACGGCTTCCTGATCGTCTTCCCGATCGTCGCCGCCGTCATCCTCGCGACGCTCGACCTGCCGGTCGGCGCCGTCCTCGACGCCGCCGCCCCAGGCGTGTTCTTCGCGGTGGCAATCGGGCGGATCGGCTGCTTCCTGACCGGCTGCTGCGCCGGCCGCTGCACCGCGAGCCGATGGAGCATCTGGTCGTCGGATCGGCGGGTGGGGGCGCGGCGGATCCCGACCCAGCTGCTCGAATCCGGGGCCGGGCTCCTCCTGGGCGTCGTGACCATGGTCATCGTGCTCGCCGGCTCGCCGCTCGCTCCCGGGGTCGTCTTCGTCGTCGGCTACGCCGGCTACACCGCCGTCAGGCAGGTCCTGCTGCCACTGCGCGTCGAGCGCCGAGCGTCCGCCCGGACCGTACCGCTGACGGCCGTCGCCGCCGTTGTGGTGGCATTCGTCGTCGCCACCGTCTCGGTCGTCCAGCCGACCTGAGCGCCGACCCGGATCAGATCCCGATGTGACAGGCCAGGACGAACCCGGTCAGCAGCACGACCGGGAGCCATTCCACGGGCAATCGAGGGTCGGAGGCGACCTGCAGCCCCGCGGCGCGGTCAAGCAGAACCCCCACCCGTCGATCGGCAGCGTACGAGAAAGCGATGGGCCGGGCGCTCATGTCCCCCTTGAGCAGTGCCCGGGCGATGGCGCTCGCACGAGCAGACGCAGCCACCCGGCCAGCGCCGCGGCCCGCAACGGTGCGCGGGTCCGACGGTGATGGTCCTCGTGATGGATCACCGCCCGGAGCTCATCGGTGGCGAGTGCCCCGATCAGCGCGGTGCCCACGAAGATCCGGGGGCGCAGGAACCCGACGACGACTGCGTCCGTGCCGAGCCCGGGAGTGACCGAGCAGGGCACGTCGAAGAGCGTGACGTCACGCGCGTCCACCAATAGCGCCGCCGCCACGCGCCGGCCCTCGAGGAGCTCGCGGAGCGCCAGCCCGGCCCAGGCCAGGGCGACGCCAGAGGTACCAAGCTCGAAGACGAGCATCGGATCGGTTCCGATGAGGCTCCCGAGGGCAATGCAGAGGGCCAGCGATCCGAGCGCGAGCGCGACCATCGCCCCGACGCCCCCGTTCAAGCGACCGTTCATCAGCCCGGCTCCTCGGCCAGGGCGACCAGGCGTTCCCGGGTCGCGGCATCGAGATCCGCCAGCCGGACTGCGAAATGCCGGAGGGCGGCCGTCCCGTAGCGGTCCACCAGCCGATCCACGGCCTGCCGGCTGAGCTGGTCCACGAGGTCCGCTTCCGGGGCACTGGCCCGGTAGACGAACTGACGGCCGCGCCGCTCGCGGGTGAGTACGCCCCGTTCGTGCAGGCGGCCCATCACGGTCATGATCGTGGTGTAGGCATGGTCGGGCAACCTCGCGGACGATTGCCGCGGCAAGGGGGCCGAGGACGTCCTCGAATGTGGGGTTGCGCGTCATGGCGCCGGCCAGGTCAGGCCGCCGTCGTCGGAGCGGAAGAAGTCCGTCTCGATCGTCACCATGGCGATCGTACGACCATCGCCCGTGAGCGCGATAGCAAGTGGCTGGCCCTCGAACGGCAGCTTCGACCACGTCGCGCCGCCATCGGCGGAGCGGGCCAGGCCCGTCGGGCCACCGGCAACCAGCACTGATCCATCAGTCGTTGCCGCGAGGCTCGCGATCGGGTAGATCTCCGGGCCGCCGATGATGCCCCAGGTCCGGCCGCCGTCGGTGGAGGTCGCGAGGCCGCCGGCGGTCAGGCCGAACAGGCGCGGGCCCGAAGGTCCGTTGACCGCGACGGGCAGGAGGACGTTGTCCTGCACGACCTGCTCCCACGTCCGACCGGTGTCGCGGCTCTCCCAGAGGCCGCCGGTCGCGATGTACGCCCACATCCGGGCGGGGTCGCCCGGGTCGCGGGTGAAACCATGGATGTCCAGGCTCGGCAGCGCCGCCGGGATGTCCTGCCAGGTCCGGCCTTCGTCGCGACTCTCGGCGAACACCTCGTGCCCGGCGATCACAATGGATCCATCGGCCGCCGGACCCATGCCCATAGCATCGGAGCGCGTGCCGAGCGGCTGCCAGCTCCTGCCACCATCGGCCGAAGCCAGGATGCCGCCGTGGTGACCGAACAGCAGCCGGTTCGGGTCGTCGGCCACGAACGCAAGTGAATGAACGTCCTCGGTCCCGAGACGGCTCCAGGCGCCCGCGGCGCCGTCCGACCCTCGAGACATGAGGAAGACGCCCACACCGAGGGCGACAAACCCGATGACCGAACCCGCGAGGAGCCAGGTCCGGCCGGGCCGCGTGGAAGCGGCGGCGACGGACGCGGGGCGCGCGGTTGCGGGTCGGCCGGGAGCGGGTCGCCTAACGGCAGACCGATTCTGCTGGTGGCGGCGTGTCACCTGCCGCACCGCTCATCGCCTCGCACGGTGCCAGCTTCGAGATGCGGCGCCGAGGTCGACACGGCGGGAGTCTACTACACGAGTGTCGTTGCGGCCCGACGGCGACCCAACGAGGGCCTGACGGCGACCCGGCCCGGCGGCGAGGTCAGTCGCGACGCGCGAGGTGGATCGCCGGGGGGATCGGGCGGAGGCAGTGCGTCGAGCTCATCGCCTCGCTGTACGAACCCGTGCCGAGGATCGCCACGATGTCGCCCTCCGCGACCGGCGGGAATGGGTAGTCCTCGGCGAAAAGGTCGTGGCCCTCGTTGATGTGGCCGGCGACGCCAACGGTCCAGGTCCGATCGGCGAGCGGGTCGTGGCACGGGACGATCTCCTGGAGGAAGCCGTAGATGAAGTAGCCACAGTTGACGTTCCAGCCGGCATCCAGGCCGACGAAACGGGCGCCGCCGCGATCCTCCACGGTGACCACTTCCGCGAGCAGCAGACCCGCGTCGCGGCCCAGGTGATCGCCCGGCTCACAGGCGACGGTCACGCCGAGCGGCCCGAGGTGCCGGGCGAGGACCGCCGCGTAGGCCTCGAGATCAACCGGGATCTCGCTGCCGCGCCCCGGCGCGCCGAGTCCTCCGCCCACGTTGACCTCCCGGATCGGGCAGCCGCGGTCCATCAGGCGCCGTGTCATGCGGGCGGCCGCCTCGAGCGCACGCTCGAACGCCGGCAGCCCCTGCTCCAGCCAGCCGGAGCCGGCATGGAAGTGGACCGTGTCGATCGTCAATCCGTGGCGGGCCGCCGCGTCCGCCGCCTCGTCCAGCCGATCCTCGTAGATCCCGAACTTCGTCGGCCGCTCACCTGAGTATTCGAGGCCGGCGTGATACCCGGCGCCCGCCGCCGGATTGACCCGGATCCCGATGGTCCGACCGGGGGCGCGGCGCCCCACCCGCTCGATCTGCGAGATCGCGTCAAGGTTCAGGCGGAGGCCGTCCGCCGCGAGGATCACGTCAAGGTCGCGGTTCGAAACATTGGTGCCCGTGTAGCTGATCTCGTCGGGCAGGAACCCACACTCGAGAGCCCGGGTGACCTCGCCGGGCGAGCAGGCATCGATGCCCACGCTCTCCGGCGACCCGGGCGCGCCGAGCGCGCGGAAGGCGGCGAGCACCTTCGGATCAGGGTTCGCCTTCATCGCGAAGCGGAGCCTGTACGGGATCCCGGTCGTGGCGAGGGCCGCCTGGAACCGCCGCGCGTTCTCACGAAACCGCTCGAGGTCGTAGACGTAGAGCGGGGTTCCGTGCTCGCGGGCGAGGTGCTCGGCGTCCCGGCCGGCAATCTGGAGCCTGCCCTCGACGACGTCGAGGCCGGGGCGGATCCACCAGTCGGGTGCTGCGGTCGTGGGCGAGGCGAGGTTCGGCGGCGCCGTGGCCTCAGCCACGGATCGTTGACGGCCCCTCGGCCGAAGCCACCGATGCAGCGTGAGCCCGCGGCGTCCAGCGGTCCGGACCCGTCTCCACGTCCACGGCGAACGCCTCCAGGAGGCGCCGGGATGCCGCGGCAATCTCCTCGATCGCGCCGTTGAAGACGGCCTGGTTGCGCGCCGACGGGACGCGGTACCCGCTCACTTTCCGCACGTACTGCCGCGCGGCTGCCTCGATCTCACCGGTTGTGGTCGCCGTCTCGGACCGACGGAGGGTCTTGATGCTTCGGCACATGGCGGGAGGGTAGCGCCTCGGGTACGCTCGCGCTCCCACCGCCGCAGGAGGCCAGGCGTCGTTGCCGATCCAGTCGATCCTTCAGGCGCTCGTATTCGTCGCCGGCGCGGCCATCGTGGCCCGGACGCTCCTGTCCGCAGTCCGGGCATTCATCCTGCCGCGCGGCGCCCGCGACGCGATCGTGGGGTTCGTCTTCCGGGAACTGCGGCGCATCTTCAACCTGCTGGCGCCCAAGGACCGGCCGTACCGCGATCGGGATCGGATCTTCGCCTACTACGCCCCGATCGCCCTATCGATCCTCGTCGTGACCTGGCTCGTTCTCGTCCTGGTCGGCTTCGCCGCGATGTACTGGGGCCTTGGATCCCGTTCGGTCGGCGACGCTATACGGCTATCGGGGTCATCGCTCCTGACGCTCGGTTTCGCGACGCCGAAGGGTGGCCTGGAGACGGTCCTGACCTTCATCGAGGCCATCAGCGGGCTCGGCCTGGCGGCGCTTCTCGTCGGCTATCTCCCCACGATGTACGCCGCGTTCGCCCGACGCGAGCTGGAGGTGAACCTCCTCGAGGTCCGGGCGGATCGGCCGGCCTCCGCCGCGGCGATGCTCATCCGCTACCACCGGCTCGGCCGGTTCGACGTCCTGGCCCATGAGTGGCAGCGCTGGGAGACCTGGTTCGCCGAGGTCGAGGAGTCCCATACGACGCTGTCGGCCCTGGCGTTCTATCGATCGGCCCAGCCGGAGCATTCGTGGATCGTCGCGGCCGGGGCCGTGCTCGACGCCGCGGCCCTCACAAGGTCGCTGCTCGACGTGCCACGAGACGTCCAGGCCGACCTGACCATCCGCGCAGGGTACCTCGCCCTGCAGCGGATCTCGGACTTCTTCGGCATCCGCTACGACGCGTCGCCGGCCATCACCGACCCCACGAGCGTGACGCGCGAGAAGTTCGATGCGGTGGCGGCGGAGCTGGAAGCCGCCGGCGTGCCGCTCCGCCCGGACCGCGACGCCGCCTTCCTCAACTTCAACGGCTGGCGGGTGAACTACGATCGCCCGCTGCTCGCGCTGTCGCGCCTGGTGCTGGCACCCGAGGCGCTCTGGAACGGCTGGCCGGAGCGAGATGAGTTCGGCCGCTTCGGGCCGACTCCCGGCGACGCCGGCTAAGGCTGCGGGCGGTCTCGAGCCCAGACTGACCGCCCGCCAGCCGTACGATCGATGATGAAGTCGGGGTGGGGTACGGTTGGCCGATGACCACGCTTCGGGGCTCACCGCCGCCGACGTCCGAGCCGCGCGACGAACCTCCACGGGGCCAGCAACGTGGTCGGAGGTGGTGGTTCGCACGACTCCTCTTGGCGATCGGCATCGGGCTCGCCCTCGCCGTTGCAATCGACCTTGCCCGCGGCGGCGTCACGGCGATTTGGCTCCGCTACGCCGGTTCCGTGGCCTCTGTCGCCCAGGGCCAGCAGATCGAAATTCGGCCCGGTCACGCCCTGTACATCGACTGCCGCGGTGAGGGCTCGCCGACGCTCGTCCTCGAGGCGGGCATGGGCTCGGACAGCGCGACATGGAGCCCGGTCCACGACGAACTGGCGACCATGACTCGAACGTGCAGCTACGACCGAACCGGGCGCGGTCGGAGCGACGGCGGCTCCGCGACGGACCTGGCCGGGATGTCCGACGAGCTCGACTTGGTCCTCGTCGCGGCCGGTGAGCGGCCGCCGTACGTCCTCGTCGGCCACTCCCTGGGAACCGTAATCGCGCGCGTCCACGCAACCCGCGTGGCCGGGGACGTCGTGGGGCTCGTCCTGGTCGACGGCTTCGACCCGGACATCTTCGACGGGCGGGTGCTGCCCCTCCTGGGGCCGCTTCGAGATGAGTACGTCGGCGACACCGCCCGTCTATGGGGTCAGGTCGCATCGGTCGAGGGGACGGATGTGGACCGCAGCCGGGCGCAGCTCGCGAACGCGCGGGTCAAGGGGCTCCCGGTGGAGGTCGTCATCGCACCGAGGTTCGACCACCGTCTCGACACCGCCACGAATGAGCGGATCGCCGCCGCGGTCGCCGCGGGATACGAGGCGCTGTCGCCCGGCCAAGTCACCCTCACGATCGCGTGGGGAGCCGGTCACATGGTCCAGTTCGACCGACCGGACCTCGTGGTGGAGGCCGTCCGCCGGATCATCGCGGTCGTGCGCGGCTGACGCACGCCAGACGGCCGATCGGGCAGTCGTTCCTGGGCTACGCTGTCGCCGTGGACCGCTGGAAGACGATCGTTGAGCCGTTCCGGATCCATTCGGTGGAGCCGGTCCGGATGACGACCGTCGAGGAGCGCGAGCACGCCCTCGAGGTCGCCGGATTCAACCTGTTCAACCTCCGCGCGAGTGACGTGCTCATCGATCTACTCACCGACAGCGGGACCGGGGCGATGTCGCGCGACCAGTGGGCCGCGATCCAGCACGGCGACGAGTCATACGCCGGCTCCCCATCGTGGTTCGCCTTCCTCGAGGGCGTCCAGACCCTCTTTCCGTTCAAACACGTCATCCCGACCCACCAGGGCCGCGCGGCCGAGAAGATCCTGTTCTCGGTCATCGGTGGACCGGGCAAGGCGATCCCGAACAACACCCACTTCGACACGACCCGGGCCAACGTGGAGGCGACGGGCGCCGAGGCGGTGGACTTCGTGATCGCGGAGGGCCGGGATCCGGCAGCGATTCACCCGTTCAAGGGCAACATGGATGTCGGGGCGCTGGACGCGTTCCTGGCCGAGCGGCGCGGCTCCGTGCCGGTGGTGTTCGTGACGATCACGAACAACTCGGGCGGTGGCCAGCCCGTCTCGCTCGAGAATCTCCGGGCGGTGCGCGCCGTCTGCGATAGCCACGGCGTGCCGCTCTTTCTCGACGGTTGCCGGTTCGCCGAGAACGCCTGGTTCATCAAGCTCCGGGAGCCCGGGCAGGCTGACCGTTCCATCCCGGACATCGTCCGAGAGATCGCGTCGCTCGCCGACGGAATGACCATGTCGGCCAAGAAGGACGGCCTCGCCAACATCGGCGGCTGGCTGGCCATGAACGACGACGCGCTCGCGGAGCAGTGCCGGAACCTGCTGATCCTGACCGAGGGCTTCGTGACCTAC
>JACVXW010000073.1 GCA_015661135.1 Chloroflexota bacterium | reverse complement strand
GGGGCCGGCGTCGGGGCGTCGGTGAGGCATCCGGCGACCAGGACGGCTGCGGCAAGGAGCCCCAGGCCGCGGGTTATCGGTGACGGCATCACGCGCCGGCTTCGAACAGGGCGTCCACGAAACGGGCGGGATCGAACGGCAGCAGGTCGTCGATGCCCTCCCCCACCCCGATGAACCGGACCGGGATCCGGAGTTGGTCCTCGATCGCGAACACGATGCCGCCACGCGCCGTGGAGTCGAGCTTGGTGAGCACGACCCCGGTCAGCCCGACTGCCTCGTTGAACGCCCGAGCCTGGGCAAGCCCGTTCTGGCCGGTGGTCGCGTCGAGCACGAAGAGGGTCTCGGGCGCCGAGCCGGGGAGCCGTCGCTCGATGATCCGCCGAACTTTGGCCAGCTCATCCATGAGGTGGGCTTTCGTGTGGAGCCGGCCCGCCGTATCCGCGATGACCACATCGGCCCCGCGGGCCACGGCAGCGTCCAGGGCGTCGTAGACGACCGCGCCAGGGTCCGCGCCGGGGGCATGCGCGACGACGTCGGCGCCGGACCGATCCGCCCAGGCCCGGAGCTGCTCGATCGCGGCCGCGCGGAACGTATCGGCGGCGGCCAGGATCACGCGCCGGCCGGCCCGACGCTCGCGGGCAGCGAGCTTGCCGATCGTGGTGGTCTTGCCCGTTCCGTTTACCCCGACCACGAGGATGATCGTGGGCTGGCCGACCACAGCCGGGCGGAGATCCCAGTCGGGATCCCGCGGGGCGAGCAGAGCGGCGAGTTCCAACCGCACCCGCTCGCCGGCCGATGCTCCGTCGCCGCGCATCCGGGCTCGCTCGACGATCCGTCCGGCGAGCTGGGCGCCCACGTCGCCCGCGATGAGCGCCTCCTCGACGCCGTCCCACGCCTCCGGGGCGGGTTCCGCGCCGCCGAGAAGGCCGCGCAGACGGCTCATGAAGCCGCCGCGGCTCCGGGTGAGCCCACCCTCGAGGGTCGAAGCCGTGGGATCGCGGGGATCAGTCCCCACCATCAGACCGGATTCGGCGCGATCTCCGGCGCCGGCCCCACCGCGACGGGCCCCCGGCGCCGGCCCGCGAGCTCCGTCGCCTCCTCCAGCTTGAGGCTGATCACCCGGCTCACCGAGTCGTCGCCCACCGTGACTCCGTAGAGCGCGTCGGCGATCTCGATCGTGCCGCGGTTGTGGGTGATGACCACGAATTGGGTTCGTTCCGAAAGTTCGCGCAGGGCGGTCGTGAACCGCCCGACGTTGGCCTCGTCGAGGGCGGCGTCCACCTCGTCCAGGACGCAGAACGGCACGGGGCGCACCTCGAGCATCGCGAACAACAGGGCAACTGCGGTCAGGGCGCGCTCGCCGCCGGACAACATCGCCAGCGCCTGCGGCTTCTTGCCCGGTGGCCGTGCCACGATCTCGATGCCGGTCGCGGAGAGATCTGCGGGGTCGGTCAGGCTCAGTCGGGCGTATCCGCCCCCGAACAGCTGCCGGAACCGGCGGTCGAAACTCGATTCGAGGGCTCGAAAGGTCGACCGGAACTGGTCGGAGATGAGGGTCTCCAGCTCGGAGATCAGGGCCCGGGTCCGGGCGATCGCCGTCCGGAGGTCGTCATGCTGGCGCTCCAGCTCATCGAGCCTGGTCCGAACCGTGGCGTACTCCTCCATCGCATACGGGTTGGCAGCGCCAAGTTCGTGATATCGCCGACGCAGGACCGCCAGGCGGCCGGGGCCAGGGGTCTCCGCGGGCGGGTCCGTGGCGGCCCATCGCTCGGCTGCCCACTCCAGGGCTGCCGCCAGGCGCGCCCCCTCGTCGGACTCGTCGGACGCGTCCGCCGCGCCCACCGCGACGTCGGCCGCGACGATGCGTGTCCCGCTCGCTACCGAAACCGGTTCTTGACTCGTCGTTCCCGCCGCCGTCCGGAGGTGCGCGAGACCGAGCGGGCCCAGGCCCGCGAGCTCAACGAGGACCTGCTCCCGGAGCGCGTCGAGTCCGAGGCGGGCCTCCAGGTCCCGATGCTCCTCGATTCGTGAGCGATCCTCGGCGGCACGGAGTCGTTCCCGGGCCGCCGCGGACGCCTGGTCCGAGGCGATCAGGCGTTCCCGGTCTGCGGCGTCTGCCGCGAGCAGGCCATCCAGGGCTCCGCGCGCCTCCTCGGCCATGACCCGTGCCTCCGCGAGGACTCGACCCTCGCTGGCCTCGGCCGTGGCGATGGCGTGGGCCCGATCCGCGAGGTGCGCGCTCTCCCGATCCGCTGCCTCGATGCGAGCAGCGTTGAGAGCGATCGCCGCCTCGGCGCCCGCCCGCCGGCGCTCCGCTTCGCGCCGGATTCCATCGGACGAGGCGGCCAGTTCGGCAAGCCGGTCGCGGCGCGAGCGCAGTTCCGTTACGCGCTCCTCCCACGTGGCAAGGGCGGCCCGCTCTGGTTCGGTCGCCCCAGCGGCGGGCGGCGCCGGAGGTTCCGGGATGGCAAGCCGCGTGCGCTCCACGTCCGCCGCCAGCCGGGTCGCCTGGGCTGCGTGCCAGCCCGCCTCCCTTGCCAGCGCCTCGAGTCGTCGCGAGGCGGCCCGCTCCGCTTCCTCGGCCGCTCGTCGCGTCGCCGTCGCGACGACCTCCGCGCTGTTCGCGGCATCCACGGCAAGCCGCGCCTGCATGGCTGTGGCGTCGGCGGCTGCGGCGGCCTCGGCCGCGCCATCGTGGCCCAGCCTGGCAGAGCGCAGTTCCACGGCCGCACGCTCCAGCTCCGCCCGGTCCTCGAGTAGTCGTTCCCCGGTCCCGAGCCGCACGACGAGTTCGCCGACGACTGCGGATCCATCGATGGGAACCACGATCCAGCCCGCCGGGAGCCCCGCCTGGAGTGCCAGGGCCGACGAGATGTCCGGCACCCAGGCGGCTCGGGCAAGGAGTTGTCTGGCCGCGCCACTTGGGTCCCTTCGGACCGCCGATGCGAGGGGCCCGCCCCCGATCGCCGCGAGGCGACCGAGGAAGGCCGCACTGTCGTCAGCTTCTGCCTTCGACGTCACCGCCCCCGGACCGCTGGGCGCCGGAGGGGCTGTCACGCCGATCGCTTCGCCGCGGTCCGCGACGATCGCAATGCCGCGCTCGCCGGCCAATTCACCGACCAGCTCCCGGGTCGCCAGGTACGCACGAGCCACCCCGCTCAGGGCGGCGTCGACCGCGGCCCGCAACGCCGGCTCCACGGTGAGATCCTCGTCGAGGCGGCGTCCGCCGCTCGACCGGAGCCGCACCGCGACGCCGCTGGCACGGTCATCCGCGACTCCTGCTGCACGGGCCGCATGCCGGGCTTCCGCGGCGGCCAGCGTCGTGGCTATGGCCGCCGCCCGCTCCGCCGCGATGCGGGCCTCGGCCATGCGCCGCTCCAGGAGGCTCACGGCGGCCCGGCGCGCTTCGGCCGCCGCCGCCTCGGCCGCCAGCCCTCGCTCGAGCTCGGTCGCGGCTCCAGCCCGGAGAGCCTCCTCGTCCGCGAGCCGGGCCGCGATCTCCGCTGCCCGCTGGTTCTCCACCGTCAGCGCGCGCTCCGCGTCCGCGAGGCGGCGACGTGCCGTGTCCAGCTCGGCCGCCCGCGCCGCACCGGCGCGTCTGACCGCGGCGAGATCTGCTTCATGCTCCCGCCCGGCGCCCTGGAGCGCTGCCAGCTCGCCGAGGGCGTCGGCCAGCGCCCGTTCGGCCTCGGTCAATGCGGCCTCCGCGTCCACGTCTCGGACGGGAACCGGCTCCGCGAGCCGGCGGCGCCCGGCGGCGAGATCGGCCTCTGCCGCGCCCCGTTCCGCGGCGATCCGCTCGCGCTCCCGATCGATCGCGGCGAGATCGGCGACGAGCTGGCCCTCGCGCAGTTGGGCGCCGGTCAGCGCCGCCTGGGCGGCATCCGCCCGGTGCCGAAGCTCGGCCGCGACCGCGACCCGTTCGCCGAGCGCGGCTGCGATCGCCGCGGTCTCGGTCTCGGCGACCGACAGGTCGCCGAGCGCTCCATCCACGTCCAGCCGCGCCGCCGCAAGTCCGGCCGCCGCATCCGAGATCCGGGCTGCCGCCGCGTGCCAGCGGGCGTGCCCTGCGGTGAGAATCGCGGCCGCCAGTTCGTCCCCGGCGCCGGCACGGGTCGTCTGCTGCTCCGCCTGGGCCGCGAGGCGACGGACCTGCGGCCGGAGTTCGCCGAGGACGTCCTCGACTCGCCCGAGATTGACCTCCGACTCGGCGAGCTGCTCTTCGGCCTTACGGCGCCTCCGCTCGTGGCGACGGACACCGGCGACCTCCTCGAAGAGCGGCCGCCGTTCCTCGGGTCGGAGAGCGAGCGCCTGATCCACCATGCCTTGCCCGATGAAGAGGAAGGCATTCTCCGCCAGGTGCGCCGCGTCCAGGAGGTCCACCAGGTCGCGGAGGCGAACCCGCTGCCGGTTCAGCAGATAGTCGTTCTCGCCCGACCGGTAGAGGCGTCGGCCAAGCTCCACCACGCCGTACTCCACGGGCAGCAGGCCGTCCGCGTTGTCCAGGGTCAGCTGGACGTCGGCCATCCCGACCGCCGCTCCGAGCCGGCCCAGATCACGTCCTCGGACTTGCGCGACCGGAGCGCCCGGCCCTGCTCCCCCAGCGCCCACCGAAGCGCGTCGGCGAGATTGCTCTTGCCGGAGCCGTTCGGCCCGACCACCGCGCTGATGCCGGGCCCGAAGGTCACCAGCGTCCGCTCGGCAAAGGACTTGAATCCCTGGAGGCGTACGGACAGGAGCCGAGCCGGCGCGGTCAAGCGACCCCCGCGTGTCCGGGCGCTGCCGCGCGGGGGCGGGAGGGGCGACGAGATCGGGTGGGCCGGTCCCGGGCCTCGAGGGCCTCGAGGGCCGCGGCGGCGGCATTCGTCTCGGCAACGCGTCGAGATGGGCCGACGCCCATGCCGAGGACGAGCCCGGCCACGACGACCTCGATTCGGAAGACCTTCTCGTGATCCGGCCCCAGGGCGTCGAGGACCCGGTACTCGGGCCGGCCGCCGGTCGAACGCTGGGTGTGCTCCTGGAGCCGGCTCTTGGGACTCTTGAGGGCGGATGGCGACAGCGCCGCAGCGATCTCCGGGGCGGCGACCTCCGTGACCCAGGCGCGGGTGCGCTCCCACCCAGCATCGAGCAGGATGGCCCCGGCCAGGGCCTCGAACGCGGAGGCAAGCAGCGACGGCCGCAGGCGGCCACCACGCTGCGACTCGCCCTCGCCAAGGCGGAGGCCATCGCCCAGGCCCAGCCGGGTGCCGAGGCGGGCCAGGCCCGTCGTGCTCACGATCACGGCCCGGCGCGAGGACAGGAGTCCCTCGTCGTCGTCCGGGTGTTGCGCGTACAGCGCGTCCGAGATCGCGAGGCTGATGACGGCATCGCCCAGGAATTCGAGGCGCTCGTTGTGGCGCTGGCCGGCCTCCGGGTGCTCGTGGATCCAGGAGGAGTGGGTCAGCGCCTGGACGGCCAGTGTCCGATCCGAGATCGGCAGCCCGAGTCGCGCGACGAGGTCGTCGGTCCGATCCACGGTCGCGGGGGTTGCCGCGGTGCCTGGATCGGCCTTGAGATGACTCGGGTGGTCTGGCCTAGGTCGTCCGCTCGTCGATGTAGTCCGCGGCATCCTGGACGGTGCGGATCCGCTCGGCGTCCTCGTCCGAGATCTCCGTCCCGAACTCTTCCTCGAGGCTCATGATCAGCTCGACCAGATCGAGCGAGTCGGCGTTCAGGTCGTCGACGAACGAGGCCTCCGGCTTGACCTCCTCCTCGTCCACGCCGAGTTGCTCGACGACGAGTTTCTTGAGGCGCTCGTACGTGGTGGTCACTGACTCCCTCCTCGGGATAACGGGTGCCGGCGGCTCAGCCGCGGCTGGTCTCTCGTGCAATCCGTCCGAGCACCCCGTTCATGAGGCGCCGCATCGGGTCTCCGCTGAACGTTCTCGCCAGTTCGACCCACTCGGCGATCGCCACCCGGGTCGGCGTCGGCGAGTGTAGCACCTCGCCGATCGCGCAACGGAGCAGCGCGCGGTCCATCCGGGCCAGCTGCGTGACCGGGTACTGGGGCGCCGAGAC
>JACVXW010000002.1 GCA_015661135.1 Chloroflexota bacterium | reverse complement strand
TGGTCGCGGCCGATCTGCCCGAAGGCTGTCCCGGCGAGGACGCTGACGCCCGCCTCGTGGAGCAGCCGATCCGCCAGCTCGGCACCGTCCAGGCCGGTCACCGAGATGTCCGGGAAGACGTAGAACGCGGCGTGGGGCTGGATGCAGCGAACGCCGGGAATGGCGTTGAGGCCGTCCACGATGAGGTCGCGCCGGACCTTGAACTCGGCGACCATCGCCTCGACCTCGGCCTGCGGCCCGGTCAGCGCCTCCACGGCCGCCATCTGGCTGAACGCCGACGTGCCGGAGACCGAGTTGATGATCAGCCGGCCGAACGGGTAGAGCAGGACGTCCGGCAGGATCGCGTAGCCCAGGCGCCAGCCGGTCATGGCGTAGGTCTTCGAGAAGCCGTCCAGGATGATCGTCCGCTCCAGCATCCCGGGGATCGACGCGATCGAGACGTGCTCGCCCTCGTAGATGATCCGGCCGTAGATCTCGTCGGCCAGGACGATCAGGTCGTGCCGCAGGGCCAGCTCGGCGATCCGGACGATGTCCTCGCGCGTGAACAGACCGCCGGTCGGGTTGGCCGGCGAGTTCAACACGAGCATCCGGGTCCGCTTCGTGACGAGCGACTCGAGTTCGTCCAGGTCCGCCCGGAACTCGCGCTCCTGGCGGATGGGCAGGGGGATCGGCGTCCCACCGGCGAAGCGGACCATGGATTCGTAGATCGGATAGCCGGGGTCCGGGACGATGACCTCGTCGCCGGGCTCGATGAGCGCCAGCATGGCGTAGTACATGACCGGCTTGGCGCCCGGCGTGACGACGACGTGATCCGCCTTGACCGAGATGTCCTTGCGGGCGGACGCGTCCGCCGCGATCGCCTCGCGCAGGGCCGGCAGACCGAAGTAGGGCGGGTAGTGGGTGAAGCCGGCGTCGAGCGCCCGCTTCGCCGCCTCACGGATGTTGGACGGGGTATCGAAATCGGGCTCGCCGATCTCCAGGTGGATGACGGAGCGTCCGGTCGCCTCGAGCGCGCGGGCCCGAGCGGCGGCCTCGAAGGCCGTCTCGGTGCCGATGGTGTCCATGCGGGATGCAATTCGCATGCCGCGCATCATACGGGCCTAGAATCAGTTGCATGACGCGGTTCTATTCCATCGACGAGGCGAACGCGGCCCTCCCTGATGTCGAGCACATCCTCGTCTCGCTGCGCGACCAGCGCGAGGAGCTGATCCGGTTGCGGGACCTCGTGGCCGAGGCGCAGTCCGGCAGCCCGGCAACCGCCCGCGGTACCACGACGGCGGACACCCGCACGCTTCGACTGCGGATGCAGTTCCTCATCGATCAGATGCAGGCTGGCGTCGGGGGCCTCGTGGAGCGCGACATCACCCTCCGTGAGATCGAGACCGGGCTGATCGACTTTCCGGCCATGGCCAACGGGCGCCAGATCTGGTTGTGCTGGCGGCTCGGCGAGGACGACGTCGACTGGTGGCACGAGCTCGGCGACGGGTTCTCGGGCCGGGCCCACCTCGCCGACCTCACCTGACCCGGCCTGACCTGCAAGGAGCCGGCATGTTCAATCCCAATCGCATCCCGACCACCACCGCGAGCGAGGCCCAGCGACGCATGACAGATGACGAGGCCGTGGCCGTTCCGCTCCTGGTTGACGTCCGCGAGCCCCGCGAGTTCGCGGTGGTTCGAGCGGAGGGAGCTTGTGATCTGCGAGTCCGGCGGGCGCTCCGCCCAGGCAACGGCGTTCCTGCTCGCGAATGGCTGGCAGGACGTGACCAACGTGATGGGCGGAACCCTTGCCTGGGAACGTGCCGGACTGCCGGTCCGATACGGCCCGCCGGAGCCGGGCGAGGGCGATCTGCCGGGCTGAGGCTCAGGCGCCTCGGCCGGGGCGCCGTCCGCGCCGACGGTCGATGAAGGCCCGGACCGACTTGGGATGCGCGTACGCCCACCCGATCAGGATGAGGATCACCGAGTTCACGGTGCCTGCACCGGCCGCGCTGAGATAGCCGAGCTGTTGCCCGATCTCGCCCTCGATCCGGAGTGCGGGGACCACCGCACCGAGCAGGCCGGCCTGGAAGAACGGCTCCTGCGGCGCGAGGTTGGCGCGCACCGCGCTCGACAGATCCCCGTCGCGCATCGTCCCGCCGATGATGATCACGTTCGAGCCCACGACGACCGCCGAGGCCCCTTCAAGACCCTCGGCCGGCAGGTCCGTCTGGTCCAGGTGCTTCCAGCCGGGCACGGAGCCGTCCGCGTCGGGCACGGTCCAGTACATCTCATTCCGGATGGCGGATCCGTCGGTGCCGCCCACCACGTAGAGCGCGCCGTTCGCGGTGAAGCCCGCGAATGCAGATCGACTCAAGGACAGGACGAGCTTCGAGGGTGCCGCGCTGCACGGCGCCGACCGGTCCGTCCAAGCTCGAGCCACCGTACAGCCAGACGAAGTCGCCGATCTGGGCGACGCTGGCGTCCGCCACCGGTACGATCATCGGAGCCTGAACCTCGAACTGCCCGAGCACCCCCTTTGCGTCGGTGGTTGACTTCCAGACGGTCGATGTCGGAGCGCCATCCGGACCGCGGCCGCCCAGCAGGACGAACCCGTCGGCCACGGCCTGCCCGGACGCCCCCGTCCGAGCCTCCGGCAGCGAGAGGCCTTCGACCGCCTCCCATGCGCCGAGTTCGGCCGTATCGATGTCCACCGGCAGCATCCAGACCGTGTCCGTCGGCTTGCCGTCGACATCGGAGCCGCCGACGAGATACGCCGCGCTGCCGACGATCACGAGCGAGGCCCCTGACCTTGCCTCCGGCAAGGCCGGCCCCTCCGACCAGGGCTGGAGCGCGCCCTTCTTCAGGTCCGCGATGTAGGTCGTGGTGGTGGCCGCCGACCCGTCCGACCCGCCGACGACGAGGAGCCGGCTCCCGAATTGACCGACCGCCGCGTGCGTGCGCGGCCCCGGCAGACCGAGCTCCGGCGGCGACGGTTCCCAGGGGACCACGGCACCGACGGGCGCCGGGCAGGGCAGCGTCTTGTTCTCGGCCGGGCAGAAGTTGACTGGCGACCAGGCCAGGAGGCCCAACTCGAGCGTTCGGTTCACCGTGAAGTAATAGGCCCGGTCCGGAATGTAGGCGAGCATGAAGATGAGGATCACGAACCAGATCGTTGCCTTGACCGACGCCCAGGTCCAGCCGTCGGCATCCAGCAGCCCCATCAGGGCTCGGCGGCGGCGCACGGGCGACCCCGAGGTGAGTGCCTGCGTCATCGTCGCTTCCTACTTCACGGTCAGGGTGCCGGTCATCGCTTCGATCGGGTGGACCGAGCAGATGAAGACGTACGTTCCGGGTTCCAGGGGAGGCATGACGTAGGTCGTCTCCCCCGGATCGTTGAGCTTCGCATTGTCGATCAGGACCGTGCCGTCGTGGGCCCGGATGTCCACGTCGTGACCGCCCACGCCGCTGTCCTTCTGGAAGAAGTCGATGCCCCAGGCCTTGCCGGCGTCGATGGTCAGCTCCTTCGGGTCGAACGCGAGCGTCTCCGCGGTCACCGTGACGACCTGGGCATCGGGCGGCAGGGTCGCTGTCGGCGCCTCCGTACCACCCGCACTGCCGCTCCAGCAGTCCGGGACGGGCGTAGCGGCGGGGTCTGGCTTGAAGGCGGGATCCCGCCAGCCCTTGAACGTCTCCACCTTCCCGTCCGCGCCGATGATGGGTTCATTCAACTCGGGATGGCGCTTGATGTATTCCTGCGTGGAGGGTGCCCGGATGAAGGCGATCAGGTCCTCGACCTGCTTGTAGTTGAGCGGGCCGCCGTTGACGTTGGACCAGGTCGGCATGCCACTCTTCGGGTCGCCGCACACATACCGGCCGCCGACCGTCAGGACGTTCTTGAGATACGAGGCCTTGAGATGGTCGAACAGCTTCGCCTGATCGTTCAGGGGTGGGGCGGGCCAGCCCTCGTTGCTGCCCTTGCCGTTGGGCCCGTGGCAACGCGCGCAGTTCGCGACATAGAGGTTGTAGCCCCGCTCGATCGAGGTGACCTGCTGGGCTTCGTCCTGCGCCTCCAGGCGCGGCTTGGTAAGACCCAGCGGGGCGCCCACCTCGTAGAAGTAGTAGACCATCACGAACAGGACCACGACGCAGGTGACCAGGAAGCCGACCCAGCGAGCGCTGGCGGACTGCCGCACGATCTGGGCGGATCGCTGCGGGCTCAGCCCTTCCGGGTGCGCGGATTCGGGCGCGGAAAAGCGTCCCGCGGGGGCCGCCTCGGTCGGCGATCGCAGCGCAGGCAGGCGCTGCTCGGGCTCGCGGCCGGGCTGGTCGCTCATCGGGCTCCTCGGTGCGTCGTCACTGGTCCGGGCGGGCCTAGATGCAGCCCGTGGGGCTCTTGGGCGGGATGATCCCCGGCTGGCCGAGGGCGACGGGCAGTGGCCCGAGGGTGATCTTGGACGTGTTCAGGTAGAGCGTGCCATCCGCTTCCACGGTGACGGCGAAACGATCCATGCTCCGCGGCGCCGGGCCGTACTTGTCACCGGCGGCCTTGACGCCGAGACGGTCGTAGCGAGACCCGTGGCAGGGGCACTCCAACCAGAAGTTCTTCAGGCACGCGTTCGGCTTGCAGCCCAGGTGCGGGCAGCGCTGGTAGAGCGCCCGGACATTGAGTTCCGTCCCGTCGCCCTTGACATCCTCGCCCGGCACGAAGGCCTGTCGGGCGGGATCGATCAGGACGATGAACGCCCGGGCTTCGGAGAAGTAGGCCGGGAAGCCAGCGGCCACGGGTAGCGTGGAGTTGGCGATCTTCACGTCGTCCAGCGTCCCGATCCTGAAATGCTGGTCACCGAAACCGCCGCTCAGGTTGGGCCACAGGAAGTGGAGCGAGCCGCCGGCGAGCTCGGTCAGCCACAATGCGATCCCGCCGCCCAGCGAGATCCGCAGCAGGCGACGGCGCGACATCCCCTGGACGGGATGCTCGCGAAGGCTCTTGAGCGCCTCCGTCGTAAGCGCCTGCGGCCGGTCGATGGGCTGGACGTGGTAGTTGCTCATGCGTCGTCGATGACCTTCTGCAATCCGATCACAGGGCGAAGTGGAGACCGTTGGTGGTGTTCTCGAAGAACGGCAGGTACGGGATGACGAAGCTGTAGCCGGGGCCGCGGAAGAAGATGCCGATGAAGGTCACGGTCAGCCCGAGCCCGAGGAGCAGGGTGAAGAGGACGACCGCCGTCTTGCGCTCCGACGGCCTGATCGTATGGATGTTGCCGCGGTCCACATACGGAATGATCATCGTCCCGACGATCGCGAACGTCGGCACGAGGACGCCGGCCACTGCGGGATGGAAGTAGGCGAGCAGCTCCTGGAGGCCGAGGAAGTACCACGGTGCCTTGGCCACCGCCGGGGTGACGTTGCCGTTGGCCAGCTCCTCCAGCGGCGCGTTGATGAACAGGCGCATGAGCAGCAGGAAGACGCTCATGACGCCGGCCGCCAGGAACTCGATCGAGAGGAGGTGCGGCCAGGTCATGACCGTGTCGTCCGGTTCCTTCTGGACCCTGACAACGGCATCCTGCTTGACCAGCGCGAGCAGCCGGTACGGGCGCGCCGACATCGGTACGCGCTGCTTGTCGATCTCCGTCCGCCGGGCAGGATCGACCGGCACCACCACGCGCCCCTCGGTCGGCTGCTTCACGTCACTCATGGCGCCCTACCAGCAGTTGGGCCGCCGACTCACCAATTCGGCCGCCTACCGGCAGTTGGGCCCGTTCTGACGAGGCGAGCGCAAGGCGCCGTCGAGCACCGGAGCGAGCGCACTCCAAGGTGCGTGAGCGAGGAGCGCAGGCGGCAACGCGGCGATCGTCCGTCATAGCGGGCCGCTGATGCCTCCGTCTTTGCGGATGCGCCAGAAGTGGACCGCGAGGAAGGCTGCGGTGATCAGTGGCAGGGCCATGATGTGGAGGACGTAGAACCGGAGGAGCGTGTTCTGGCCGACCTCCAGGCTGCCGAGCAGGAGGAGCTTGAACGGCGTGTTGATCAGCGGCAGGTAGCCGGCCATGTTCGTACCGATCGTGATCGCCCAGTAGGAGATCTGGTCCCACGGCAGGAGGTAGCCGGTGAAGCTCAGGCCGACAGTCAGGAAGAGGAGCAGGACGCCGACCACCCAGTTGAACTCACGCGGCGGCTTGTAGGCCCCGTGATAGAAGACCCGCATCATGTGGAGGAAGACGAAGAACACCATCAGGTGGGCGCCCCAGCGGTGAATGTTCCGGGTGATCAGGCCGAAGGCGACCTTGGTCTGGATGTCCAGGATGTTGGTGTAGGCCTGCGTGTCCGAGGGCACGTAGAAGAACATCAGGTAGACGCCGGTCACGGTCAGGACGAGGAACAGGAAGAACGACAGGCCGCCGAGGCAGAAGGTGTAGGCGAAGCGGACCGCGTGTTGCCGGACCCGCACCGGATGCAGGTGCAGGAAGACGTTGTTCATGACCGCGTAGGCGCGCGAGCGCTCGTCGTTGGGGTACGCGTTCCGGAACAGCGATCGCCAGACCGGGCTGCGGCGGATGGTGGTGTCCACCCGCTCGAGGAAACTCACCTGGATCCTCCTGCGACGCCGGCCGTCCCGGCGAGTTGGGCGTCTCGATACGATTCCTTGTAGAGGCGGCCGTCGCTCGAAACCTCCTGAAGCTCGAACCGCTCCATCGTAATGGCGTCGAACGGGCATCGCTTGACGCACAGGGCGCAGCGGATGCAGCGCTCCTCATCGAGGATCATCGCTCCGCCATTCTCCCAGCCATAGGCCTCCTCGATCTCGGGCAGGGCGCCCTCGGCCTTGAGCTGGTTGATGTCCACCATGTGGATGACGCCCTCCGGGCAGACATCGGCGCAGGCACCGCACAGGACGCACCGGAACGGGTCAAACCAGATGTTGTAGTTGCACATCAGGCAGCGGGTCGATTCGGCGACCGCGCCCGTGGCGTCATAGCCCAGCTCCACGGGAGTGGTGAAGTTGATCGCCGGATCCGTCGAGGGCATCCGCTCCCCGAGGGGGATCATCGGGATGTGCTGGCGCGGCAGGATGTCGTAGAACTCGGGCATGTCGTGGCGCCACGAGCTGGTGATCTTGACGTTGGCCGCGACCGTCACATCGGTCCGGCCGGCCAGGTAGCGGTCAATGGCGTAGGCGGCCTTCTTGCCGTGCCCGGCGGCCTCGATGAGGGTGGTGGGGCCGGTCACGAAGTCCCCGCAGGCGAACACGCCGCGGACGTTCGTGGCGTAGGTGGCCGGGTCCACCTTGAGCCGGCCGCGGTTGACCTCGAACGCGGACTCGACCGGCAGAAACGTGAGGTCCGCCGCCTGTGAGACGGCCGGGATGACGACGTCGGCCGGGATCACGAACTCGGACCCCTCGATCGGGACCGGAGATCGCCGGCCGGAGGCGTCCGGCGCGCCGAGGCGGTTCCGGATGAACTTGACGCCCGTCACGTGGCCGTTTTCGCCGAGCACCTCCACCGGGCTGGCGAGGAACTCCATCCGGACGCCCTCGCGCTCGGTCTCGCCCAGCTCCTCCTCGTCCACGACGAGCTCGGAGCGGGTTCGGCGGTAGACGATCGAGACGCGATCGGCGCCGTGGCGGAGTGAGGTCCGCGAACAGTCCATCGCCGTGTAGCCACCGCCGATGACCACGACGTCCCGCCCGACCGTCAACTCCTGGCCAAGGTTGGCCCGCTTCATGAAGTCCACGCCGTAGTCCACGCCTTCGAGATCGGCGCCCGGAACGTCGAGCGCAACGGCGTTCATTGCGCCGGCGGTGATGGCGATCGAGTCGTAGTCGCGCTGGAGGTCCTCGAACGTGCGGTCCACGCCGATCGTGGTATTGAAGTGGAACCGGACCCCGAGGCGCTCCACGAGGCGGATGTCCATCTCGATGGCCTCGCGGGGCAGCCGGAAGGCAGGGACGCCGATGAGCATCGTCCCCCCGCCGTACGGCAGGCTGTCGAATACGTCAACGCCGTAGCCCTTCATGGCCAGCTCGCGGGCGACCGAGATGCCTGCCGGGCCCGCCCCGACGACGGCGACCCGCTCCGCGCGCGCCTCGATGTGCGGCATGACGTCCGGGATGCCCGACGCCTCGTGCCACTCGACGAGGAACCGCTTCATGGCCCGGATGGCGAGCGGCCGGTCAATGTCGCCGCGGCGGCAGGCGCGCTCGCAGGGAGCCGAACACACGTACGAGCACATCGCCGCGACCGGGTTCGGCTCGCGGGACAGGATGTAACCCTCCTCGAACCGCCCCTCGGCGGCGAGGTTCAGGTAGCCGCGGCAGTTCGTCCCGACCGGGCACGCCTCCTGGCACTCGATGTTGCACTGCAACCACGAGGCGTCGACGGGCTGGACGAGGAATTCCTGGTGCGGGTCGATGGCCAAGTCGCGGTCGTGCCTTTCTCGTCGGGCGGCGGTCGAGGAGGGGCGAACGGGAACGCCGGCGGGGACGGCGGCCGGCGCACGGAATCTACCACTCGCCAAAGCGTGGCTGCAAAACTCCCGAATACGCTCCGACACGTTTCGATGATGGGTTGACGCGCCGGACACTCGCAGCTACGCTCCCGGCGGGACGAACGGTCGGAGGAGGAGTCCGACCGGGAAGGGACGGAGAGATGACCGCGAGCGAGTTTGCCTTCCTGGCACTCGGCCTCGTGCTCGGCATCGCCAGTGGATCCGCGCTCGTCGTGGTCCTCGGCAGCCGGCCCCCGGCGCGAGAAGTCCGACTCACCGTCGAGCACGATGCGGTGCCCCGTCGTGCGGCGACACTCTCATCAGATGCATTCCAGGCCCACGGCGAGCCTGCCCGCGGCGGGCCGGCGGACCGTCGCCGGATGGATCGTGACGCGCCCGTCGCCGATCCCCCGGCGCCCTGGCCGTATCCCGCCGCTGGCGTGCCGGTGATGGCATCGGGCGGTTCGGCGCTGGCCGGCGTCGGCGCGCTCCCGATTCGAACGACCGTTCCATCCGTGCTATTGCCGACCCGCCCGCCGGCGATCGGTCCCGCAACAATGATCGCCCGGCCAGCGGCGACCGCCGTCATGGTCGCGGCGCCGGATGTGATCCCGGTCATTCCGGAGCGGGATCCGACACTCGATGCGCTGCGCATCCGGGCCGTCCTGGAGGCTGAGCGTGCCCTCAGGGTGGATCAGCCCACGGCGACCACGATCCTCGCCGCGCGGGTCATACCCGCCACCGAGAGCGCCGCGGCAGACGGGCTCAGCCCCGCTGAGACCGGGGACGAAACGCCTGCGATCGTCCGGATCCTGCGCGGGGACCACCGCGCCACGATCGCGACCGTCGCCGTGCTGGCCGGCGCGGACGAAGCGATGCGA
Organism: Chloroflexota bacterium; assembly: GCA_015661135.1. Taxonomy (GTDB): domain Bacteria; phylum Chloroflexota; class Limnocylindria; order Limnocylindrales; family CSP1-4; genus UBA5189. Next base: position 16,785 of record JACVXW010000002.1, on the reverse strand, counting down.
CGCCCGTGGCAGGCCGCCGTCCTGGCCTTCGCTGAGGCGCTCATCGCCCGGTCGATCGAACGCGGCATCCTGGACTTCCCGGTCGGCAACCCGTTCTGGGACACCTTCACGACCGGGCAATGCCGTGAGATCGCCGCCGCCCTGTCGACTACCGGCCATCGGTTCGATGGGATCGACGGCTGGGCCGATGGCCGCGTGCCGTCCTACCGGGACATGACATTCGCGGTTGCGGCCGTCGGGCTCGAGCCGCGACGAATCCGGGCCTGGCCGACGCAGGAGGAGATCGGCGCGCTCTACCGCGAGGTGACCGTCAGTGCGGATGACCTCCTCGAGTCACCGATCGATGCCCTCAGCGTGCCGGAGGTTCAGGAACTCGCCGGAAGTCGAACCGTGGACCTTGCCCTGCTCTGGCGTCACTGGGACATGGCCTGCCCGATCCTCGCGGCGCCCGTGGCCCCGGCTACGAGCTAGCCCGAGGGGCCCTCGTCGGCATCATCGTCGATGACGATCAACCTGAGGGCCTCAGCCGCGGCGACGCCGATCGGCTCGCCTTCACTGCGCGCCCACTCCCTGATCCGGTCGGCCAGGGCGTCCGGATGCCTGATCTGGCTGGCATGGGCGCGCAGCGCGTCGATCTTGCGGTCAATCGTGGCCGTCACGTCCACGTGGACCGTCGGCAGGTTTGACCAGAACAGGTAGATCCGACGGACGCTCCAGGCTGCGAGGCCGTCGCGGGCCAGCCACGGGAAGGACATCGGGTTGCGTGCGGCCGGGTAGACGGCGTCCACGGCGGCGATCCCCGCGGCGCGATGGTCGACGTGGTTGATCCCACCGTCCCCATAGAAGATCGTCTCCGGGTCCGTCGCGAGGACGGCGTCCGGCCGAAATGCCCGGATCTCGCGGACCAGCAGCTCCCGCAGCACGAGGTCGTTCTCGAGGGCGCCGTCCGGCTGGTGGAGGAACGAGACGCCGTCGTAGCCGACGACCGCGGCCGCAGCACGCTGCTCCGCCTCGCGCACCGCGGCGAGGGCGAGGGGGTCCGCATCGTGACGCTCGCCGCCCTGGTCCCCGCTCGTGCAGCACACCAGCCAGCCCGTGGAACCGGCGTCGATCCAGCGCGCGGCGGTCGCGGCAGGGCCGAAGTCGGCGTCGTCCGGGTGCGCGGCAATGACCATGAACCGCCCGGGCCGCCACATGTGGGGCTCCGCCACGGGCCCGGGCGCAACGGCCGCGCCGACCGGGTCAGCCACGGTTGGGTTGATCGTGCTGCGGGATCCTGGCGCCCGGCCCTATTCGCACAAATCTGCGAATAGGGACGTCCATGGCCCCTATAGTGCGCGCCGAGGCTTCCCTCGTATCCCCCCACGAGATAGGCCTCATTCCGTGCTCGACGCGCACTGCCGGACGTGAATGGCGAATGCTCATGAGGCGCTCTCCGCCCGCGCCGCAGTGAGTGCCGCGAGCACTTCGGCCGCATGCCCATCCGCCTTGACCTTTGGCCATGACCGGGCGATCCGGCCGACGGGGTCAACCAGAAACGTGGATCGCTGGATCCCCATGTAGTGCTTCCCGAGCATGGACTTCAGTTGCCATGCGCCATACCGGTCGGCGACGGCGTGATCCTTGTCGGACAGAAGGGTGAACGGAAGGTCGAACTTGTCGCGGAAGCGACGATGGCTGGCGGCGCTGTCCGGGCTGATGCCCCAGACCACCGCGTCGAGAACGCCGGCCTCCGCGTCGAGATCGCGGAATTGGCACGCCTCGGTCGTGCAGCCGGGCGTGTCGTCCTTCGGGTAGAAGTAGACCACCGTCCAGTGCCCGCGCCGGTCCTCGAGCGAGTGGACGGTCCCGGAATGGTCCGGCAGGACGATGTCCGGGGCGAGATCCCCAGGCTCGGGCACGCTCATGTCGCGAGCGTAGCAGGGGATTCGACCACGAGCAGGCGGCCCGAATGGATCTTGATGCTGGCCCGTGTCGCCACGCGCAGATTCGAGAGGCCGAGCGCGGGGCCCGCCGAAAGATCGGCGTCCCGCAGCGGGAAGGCGAGGCCGGCAGTCGTTGCACCATGGACCGCGGCAAGCGGGAGCAGCGAGACGAGGTCGCCGACAGGGCCCGTGACGTCCATTGCGACCGGAGCTCCGGCCGGGTCTGGGCCGCGCAGGAGGCGGACGCGGGTCTGATCGTGGAGGAGCCGCACCGTTGCACCTTCGGCGCCCGGGTGGGCGAGGAGCAGGACGTTGGCCAGGGCGTGATCGAGCCGCTCGCCGCCGAGGGCCCCGAGGATCGTGATGTCGCTCGCTCCCGCCTGGACGGCAGCCAGCAGGCCGAGCTCGGTGTCCGACTCATCCTTGTCCGTTGCCGCACGAGCGATCGACACGCCGGCGCGTCGCAGGTCCTCGATCTCCGCATCGCCCAGGGAATCGCCGTCGCCGACCCAGAGGTTGATGCGGAGCCCGAGCCTCGCGGCGAGGCGGGCACCGCCGTCGGCGGCGACGACGAGGTCCACGGCCGACCAGCCCGGCCAGGCTTCGTCGAGGGCGCGCCGATCAGGCGCGTCGCCGTCGGCGATGACCAGGGCGCGAACCGTGCTCACGAGATCACGAGGCCGCGAGGAAGCGGTCCACCCAGTCGGCCACGGACCCGACCACCTCCGCCGCTCCCGCAGCCTCAAGGTCCGCGCGGGCACCGAGCATCGACTCGACACCGACGCCGCGGGCACCCACCGTCCGCGCCATCCGCATGTCATCCGGCGCGTCGCCCAGGTACGCGGTCTGCTCGGGCGCGTGTTCGAGTCCCAGCTCCGCGAGCGCGCGGCGGAGCGGCGCCGGGTGTGGCTTCATCACCGGCAGATCGCCGCCGAAGACCCGGACTGGCAACCGATGGCCGAGGCCCGTGGAAACGAGCTGCTGCTCCACCACGGTCCGTTCGCCGGCAGTCACGAGTCCGAGCGAAACGCCGGCACCGGCGAGGCGATCGAGCGCGTCGACGGCGCCCGGCAGCGGCCGGACTTCACCGATGAGCCGCCGATACGCCGTCACCCAGCGGGCGGCCGCCTCCGGAATTCGCTCCCGGTCTATCCCGAGGCGGACGTACATCTGGTGCCAGTCTGGCGTGTAGGCGGCCCGATATGCCTCGGGGTCGAAGGCGATGCCGTACGACGACAGGACCTCGGCGTTGGCTTCTGTGATCGCCGGGAGCGTGTCCACGAGCGTTCCATCCCAGTCGAAGACGATGGCCTTCATCAGATCGATGCTAGCCGGGTTGGGCCTACCCCGGATGCTAGACTCCCGGCCGTGCCACCCACGATCGAACACGCCGCCGTTCGGCGCGTCCTTGAGGCCGCCCTCCGCAAGGGCGTCGAGCTCGAGGTGACGGTCTTCCCGGAGTCCACGCATACCGCAGCGGACGCGGCCCGCGCGGTCGGTGCCGAGCTCGGCCAGATCGTGAAGTCCCTCGTCTTCGTCGCCAGCGCCGACGACGGAGCACCCGAGCCGGTGCTCTGCCTGGTCTCCGGGCCAAACCGGGTGGACCTGGCCCGCCTGGCCGCGGTCCTCGGACGCCCGGACGTGCGGCGAGCCAGCGCCCGCGAGGCGAACGAATTGACCGGTTTCACGATCAGCGGGATCCCGCCGATCGGCCATGTTCGTCGCGTTCGCGTGATCATGGACCCGGACCTTGGCCGGTTCCCCATCGTCTGGGCCGCCGCCGGCCTCCCCACCGCGGTATTCCCGGTCGCGCCGGCCGTCCTGCGCATGCTGTCCGACGCGAACGTCGCGCCGATCGTCGAGGAGGCACTTCCCGCTGCACCCGCCGACGGGTCTGCCGACGGACCCGGCGAAGGGGCCGCTGACCGGCCCGCCACGGGATGACCGCCGAGCCGCGCGACGGGACCGTCGTCTACCCGGGCGGTATCCGGGCCCGATGGCGGTGGGGAGGGAGCGGCCAGGCCACGGCGGTCTTCGCCCTGTCCGAAGCCGGCGGCGACCTCGTGGATCACGGCACGCTCGTGGCCGATAATCCGGACGCGAGGTGTCGCGCCGAGCTCCGCGTGGACGGTCCGGGCGGGGCCTGGTCGGCACGATTCGCGTCCACCCTCAACGACGAGCCGGCGGCGGTCTACTGGGACACGACGGGGCTGCTGGTCGTGCGGTACGGCTTTCATGTCTACGGTCTCGAGGCCCGCAGCGGCACGCTGGCCTGGTTGCACCGCTCCGCAACACCCATCCTGGCCGTCATCGCCTCGTCGCGGCTGCGGCACGTCCTCGTCCAGAGTGAGCTGGAGACCTTCGCCCTGGAGGCGGACGGCGCCGTCGGCTGGCGGATCGCGCACTCCGACGTCGTCACGGCAGCGGATCTGGTGGGTGGGCGCCTCGTCCTGACGAGCTACGGCGGCCAGCACAACGTGCTCGATCCGGCGACGGGACGTGCGGCGGGCTGAGCAGCACGCCGATAGACGGGCCAAGCGGCGGGCCGAGCGCGCCGCCCTGTGGACGGAAGGTGGATAACCGGCAGCCGCCCGGCCGAAATGGTGGACAGGCCCCGTTGACGGGGCGACGAGCCCGGCCGTAGCGTTCACGGCAGCCCGGAGGGGTCGAGCGACACTAACGGCGGCGATCGCATCAACGCCCACGTGTCGGGTAGGTTTCTCCGGGCCTTTTGCTGCCCACAACCCTGCTGATCGCCCGACCACGAATTTCGAGCCGGCACTTCCGAGCCGGAACCGGCCCGGGGCTATCATTCCGGCCCGTGGACTCCCTCCTGCCGATCCTTGCCGGCTCCATCTCGCTGCTCGGTGCGTTCGGCATCCTTCGATCCTTTGGCCCGCGCTATCGCGTGGGGCGCCTGCTCGGCGTCGCGCCGCGCGTCTCGATCGGTGAGGCGATCGAGCTGAGCCGGAGCGGCCGGGCGGCCTACGTCCGAATCGAGGGCCGGGTGGACAGCGAGGCCGAGTTCGAGGACGCGGACCACCGCCCGCTGGTCTTCCGCCAGACGCGCCTCCAGTCTCGCGAGGAGGGCCGGTGGAAGGACTTCGAGGTCGTCCGCGAGATCGTTCCGTTCGAGCTTCGCGAGGGTCTGGACGGCATCGCGATTGACGGTCAGGCCCTGACCGACGGCTTGGTCGTCGTACCGCGCGAGACGATCGGCGTCATCGGCGACCTGGGCGATCGGGCCCCGGACGACCTGCCGGACGACCGTCCCGCTCGGGTCCTCGTGGAGCACGTGTCCAGCGTCGAGCATGCGATCGCCCTCGGCGTGCCGACGATCGATGCCGCCGGCGTGCCGCACCTCGGCCCCGGCCTTGGGCGTCCGCTCGTCCTGAGCACCCTCGAGCCGGCGGAGGCGATGCGGATTCTGGTGGGCGGTTCCTCGACCCGCCCGCGGGTCGCCGCCGCCCTCCTCCTTGCCGGTGTCGTCCTCGTCCTCGTTGGCGTCGCCCTGCTGATCACCCCGGGCGATGTGCTCGCAGCGTCGCCGTCGCCGTCGCCGCTGACCGGGACGGACACCCGCAGTGCCGGCGAGGGCCCCGGCTTCGTGGGCGCCATCCTGCCCGCCTTCCTGGCCGTGATCGGCGTGGCCGTGCTGGCGATCGGGTTGACCTCGGCGTTCGTGCGGGCGACGGGCGGCCCGGTTCGCCACGGACCATCCCAATCGGGCGCGGCGGAGAAGGGTGCGCGCCCACGGCGGTGACGCCACTCGCCGCGGGTCGCAGGTCCTCGCTCGCCGGCCTCGAGCCCTTCGCGGTCACTTTTGAGTAGAACGGTTTGCGACTTCCGTCATAAGGAACAGCGCGTGGCATTGGGGCCGCGCTGGTGGCTGGAGAGGGTATGAGGCGCGATCTCGTTGAGGCGGCACGCCGCGGAGACCACGAGGCATTCGAAGTCCTCGCGACCTCCGCCGGTGATCGCCTGTACGGGGTCGCTCGCCTGATCCTTCGACAGACGGACCTGGCGGAGGACGCGGTCCAGGAAGCGCTCGTTCGCGCGTGGCAACAGCTTCCCTCGCTGCGCGATCTGGATCGGTTTGACGCCTGGCTCTATCGCCTGGTGGTCAACGCCTGTGCAGACCAGGGCCGACAGCTGCGGCGCTGGTCGCAGCAGGTGCGACCGCTCCCGCTCGACGTCTCGATCAGCGACGACACCGGTTCAGTTGCCGATCGGGAACAGCTGGAGCGGGGATTCAGCCGACTGAAGCCCGAACAGCGGGCAGTGGTCGTCCTTCACTACTACAGCGGATTCTCGGCCGCCGAGATAGCGCGAATTCTCGGCATCCCCGAGGGGACCGCCAGGTCACGACTTCATTACGCGACCGGGGCTATGCGTGCGGCGCTCGAAGCCGACGCTCGGCCGCCGGTCGTGGCTCAGGACAGGACGGCGTGATGGCTACAGACGGGCAGTTTGACCAAACGATCAGCACGTGGTTCGAGGAGACGGCCCCCGGGCCGCTACCCGGGCGTGTGCTGGATGCCACATTCGAACAGACGCGCAGGAGCAGGCAGCACGTTGGCTGGCGGGCACTCCTGGGGCGATTCCCCATGCCCCGATTCGTACCTGCTCTCGGCAGTGCCGTCGTCGTCGTGGTGGCCGCCGCCCTGGCGCTCAACTTCTATGCCAATCGACCGAGCATCGGCGGGCCGGTCTTCCAGGGCACATGGGTCTCCACGACCGACGCCGACGGAGGCACCCAGACGATGACCATCGGAGCCACGGGCGACGGTGCCGTCGAGATCGTGGTGACCGACGACGTCGCCTCGGTGTGCTCGGGCGGCCCGTCGACGATGACGGGAACCGGGAAGCTCGAGGGCAGCACCCGGCTCGTCATCCCCTCGCCGGTGTACACGTGCGACGACGGGAGCGAGCCCGACGTCCTGAGCGGCCCTCCCCTGGAGGAGCAGCTCCGCAACCTGACCTTCGTCCTCGACCCCGAGGCCGAGACCCTCACCGACAACTTCGGCGGCCTGTGGCTGCGGGAAGGCGCGGAGCTCCCGGAGCCGGCGATCTCCGGCGAGATGTGGCCGCAGTCGACACTCGAGGAGGTACAGGCCGCCCAGGAGCTTGCCGACGCTGGGGATCCAGCGGCGACGTGGCAGTTGGAGCCCGAACTCGTCAGCGTGGAGTCCGAGGAACCCGACCAGGTCGAACTCGTGGAGCGTTTCCTTCGTGAGGTGTTGGGCTGGGAGGGGTACCTTTTCTACCCCGCCGAGGCGGGGAGGGCTCGCAACGGCGAGTACGTCGACCTCGTCGGCCAGCGGTACCTGCGGTGCGCGCCCGGCCGCACGAACCTGATGTACCCGCCCGGCCCGCAGCCCGAACGGGGTGAGCTGTGCGCGCCGACGATCGACGACCTCACCTACGAGACGGTGAGCCTCGACCTTGCCCAGCTCGACCGCCGAGGCCCCGACGGGATCTGGGTGGTGGCCCAGTGGAGGTCGGCGGCACCGTTCGCGCAAGCCGACCCAGTGACTGTCGAGGCACAGGGCAGGGAGCGCCTGGAGGAGTTCCTCGCCGCACGCATCGCCGGCGACGGCGGCGAAGGGCTGGTGGTGCTTGGCCAAGTCGTCGTCAACGTTCCGCTCCTCTACGCCACCACCTCGGGTGCACCGTACGCGCGATATGAGATCGAACGCGTGGAAGGGTTGCAATGGCCCTCCGGCGCGATGACCTTCTCGGCCCGGCTGTTCACCGATGGCGACACAACCGTCGTCGAGCAGGAGATCAAGTGGTATCCGAGTAGCGGTTTGTTCATGGATGACGATGCGACGACCGAGAACGGCCAGGCGGTCGTCCTGTCGTACACGTCCTCCGACGGTGAGGTCACCGTGTCGGCGCCGAGCACGTGGTCGGCCTGGTTGCCCGGGAAGGGCGAGCAAGCCCTGGACGTGTGGTTCGGGGCCCTGTGGCGTCCCGAGAGTAACTTCGGCAGCGGGGAGCGCGTCGAATTCGTCGACCCGGTCGCCTACGACGCGTGGTGCGCAGCGCAGGGCGGGTCCCCGCTGCTCTCGGCGCCGGCCGATGCAGCGGCAATCGCGCAGCAGGTCATGGCCGATCCCAACCTCGAGACGACTGCGCCGGTAGCCGCCCGCGTCGGTGGCGTCGAGGCCGTATCGATCGACGTCGCCCTTGCCCCTGGCGGCAGGACTTGCGGGATAGGAATGATCGATATCAGTCGCTGGATCCACGCGCTCTGGGACCCGGGGTGGCGGCTACGTCTCTACCTCGTCGACCTCCCGGCGGGTATGTCGGTGCAGACCCTGGCGATCACGGTCGTGGCGCCCGAGGAGCGCTTCGACGAAGTCATCGCCGAGACCGCACCGATCATCGAATCGATCGAGTTCCACCCCCGCTGATGGCACACACGAGCGGCCGATGAAGCGGACCCCCAATGCGATGCGCGGGCTGCGCGCGGCACTGGATGCCGACGCGCGGCCACCGGCACGGGAGGTTGCCCAATGAGCACCGAACGCGACATGACGCGCATCGTCAGGTCGCGGCTTCGCACCGACGAGCACGTGTCCGCGGATCGAATCCTGGATGCGTCCTCGACCGGGTGGAAACGACCCCACAGCGCCGAACCGTGTGGTTCGCGTGGAGGACACCAGACATGAACCGATACCTGAAGATTGGCCTGGCGGCCGCGGCCGTGGTGGTCATCGCCGTCGTCGCCTTCAACCTGCTACCTGGCTCTCCGGCGCCGGGCGGTGAACCGAGCGCAACCGCGACGCAGCAACCCAGCCCGTCGTCCGCGCCCGCCGCGGCCCTTCCGCCGGCAGGCCCGATGGCGATCGGCAGGCACTCGATGACCCTGGCGGGAGTACCGCTCTCGATCGAGATTCCGTCGGCCGGCTGGAGCAGCGACGGCGAACACGGCATATTCAAAGGCGACTTGAGCTCACCCGACTCCGCGGGCTTCATCCTTTGGCCAGAATCAGCTGCCGACAACACCTTCGCCGACCCCTGCACAAAGACCTCCCTGGATCCCCCCGCCGGTCCATCGGCGGCCGAGTTGGCGGCGGCAGTGGCGGCCGTGCCGGGCATGGAACTCGTCAGCGGACCGTCGGAGGTCACCGTGGGCGGGTACCCGGCGCAGCACGTCGTGCTCACCGTGCCCGAGGACATCGGCTGCGCCCCAAACTCCTTCTACCTCTGGGAGGACCTGGACTACCCGGTGGCCCGCTACGCCACCGAGCTGGGCTCGACCTACTACGTGTGGATCATCGATGTGGACGGGACGACTGTCTGGATCGATGGGGAGACCTTCGCGGCCTCCGGTCCGGATGCCGCCCAGGAGGTTCGGCAGATCGTCAACTCGATCCAGTTCGAATAGCCCGATCCACATACACGGGCACCAGGGAGAGTTGTTCGGTTACATGTCGTGGGCTGCGTGCCTGCCGGAGGATGGAGCGGTGATCGTCGTGCTGAGCAACCGCGTGGTCCATGAGCTGTCCGTCGAGCTGTTCTTCAGGCCGCTTCGGCCGTTCGTCGACGTCTTGCGCTCAGGCTGACCGGCGGCGGGCGACCGATTCCTCTCCCGTATCCCTCAGCCGAGGATGCGTACGCGACGACTCGGAGCGACCACTCGGGCGAGGCAGTCTGTGAACTTTTCGGCCTGTGCGACCATCTGTACTTGGTGAAGCGCCCAGGCGGGGCGCCATCTGGAGAGGGACCGCCGATGCGTACGGCGTTGGTCGAGCGGGCGCGTAACGGCGACGAGGATGCGTTCACCCAGCTCGTCGACCTCGACGGCAACCGCTGCTTTGCCATCGCCTATCGCATCCTGCGGGATATCGAGCGGGCGAACGACGCGGTGCAGCAGGCATTCCTCCTTGCCTGGCGCGAGCTTCCGCGCCTGCGGGACCCAGAGCGCTTCGAAGTCTGGCTCTACCGCCTGCTGGTGAATGCCTGCTACGAGGAGGCACGCCGTCATCGGCGCTGGACGACGCATATCAGTCTGCTGCCGATCGAAGGCCCCACGGCGCCCGATCCGATCGTATCCGTGGACGATCGCGACGCACTCGAGCGGGCCTTCAAACGGCTCTCGCCCGAGCACCGCGCCGTCTTCGTCATGCACCACCACGCGGGGCTGCCGCTGGCCGCCATCGCGGAGATCGTCGGCGTACCCCTCGGCACCGTCAAATCGCGCCTTCATCACTCGATTCGAAACCTGCGCGCCGTGCTGGAAAGCGAGGCCGAGGTCGAAATCGTGGAGGTCAGAACGGCATGAACATCCCTCGCGATCCCGACACTGTCCTGGCGGCGTGGCTGGAAGATGGTCCTCTTGAGCTGCCCCGCGAAACGCGGCAGGCCATCGCAGTCGGTATCAGGACGGTCCCCCGGCGGCGGCCGGGGGTCGGCTGGCCGTTCGGTGATGCTCGTCTGGGCCAGCCGAACGCAGGTCTCCGGCGACTCTCGGTAGCGCTCGGCAGTGCCGCCGTCGTCGTGGTGGTCGCCGCCCTGGCGCTCAACTTCTATGCCAATCAGCAGGGCATCGGCGGGCCGGTGTTCCAGGGCACATGGGTCTCCACGACCGACGCCGATGGCGGCACGCAGACGATGACCGTCCGGGTCTCGGCCGGTGGCGCCGTCGAGATCGTGGTGCGCGACGACGTCGCCACGGTGTGCTCGTTCACCTCGTCCACGATGACGGGCACCGGGCGGATCGAGGGCGGAACGCAGCTCGTCATCCCCGCGCCCGTGTACACGTGCGACGACGGCAGCGAGCCCCAGGCCCTGAGCGGCCCGCCCCTCGACGAGCAGCTTCGCAATTGGACCTTGTTCCTGGACCCGGAGACAGACACCCTCTCCGACGGCGTCGGCGGCCTGTGGCTGCGGGAGGGTGCGGAGCTCCCCAGTCCCGATCCGACGACCTCGGGAGGCATGTGGCCCCAGACGAGCCTCGAGGAGGTCCGCCAGGCCCAGAAGCACGCGGACGCCGGCGACCCCGACTACACGTGGCAAGTCGATCCGCGGTTGACCTCGCCGGAGTGGTGGGCGAAGGTCCGAGACGAGGGTCCCCCGGAGGTCGTCGCTCGGTTCCTCCGCCAGGAGCTGGGCTGGGACGCGTTCCTCTTCAATCCCTTCGCCAAGCAGCGTGTGACCGACGGGGTCATCGGCAACCTCGTGTACCTGCAGTGTGCGCCGGGCGAGACGAACCCGCTGTACCCGGTCGCGACGGGCTTCGACGCGACGGGTGCCGAGCGGTGCGCACCCACGATCGACGGGTTCCGCTACGAGACGGTGAGCCTCGATCTCTCCCAGCTCGAACGGCGGGGCCCATATGGGATCTGGGTGGTGAGCCGGTGGGCGACCGCCGCGCCGTTCACGCAAGCGGAACCGCGCGTCATCGAGGCCCAGGCGACCGAACGCCTGGAGGACTTCCTGCGGGCACGCATCGAGGGTGAGGGAGCCGAGGGGCTCGTCGGCCTCAGCACTTCCGCCGAGGAGGTCCCGCTCCTGTACGGCACGACCACGGGCGCGCCCTACGAGCGATCCGAGATCGAGCGGGTGGGCCCACCGGTTTGGCCCTACGGCTGGATGGAGTTCGTGGTCCGGCTGTTCGCCGATGACGGCGAGACCGTGGTCGAGCAGCCGATCGCCCTGAGAGACGGAAGCCTCTATCTTGCCGCCGCGGAGACGACAGAGAACGGCCAGCCAGTGGTCGTGACCTACAGCTTCTTCGACGGCGAGGTGACCTTCGCCGCGGCCGACCCATGGAAGGTTTTCGGCGGCCTCGTCGAAGATAACGAGTGGGGGGCCCTGACGATGGGCGATTTCTGGTCGTCGGAGGAAGGCATCGAGCTGGTGGCCTGTGAGCCGGGCCCGGCACCCGAAAACGCGCAGGCGCTGGCCCGGAGCATCCAGTCCGACCCCGACCACGTGGCGACCGCTCCGGTGGATGTCCGCGTGGGTGGCGTGGAGGGACTCGTGATGGACGTCACCATCGCCGCGGCAACGAGCGTGTGCGGAGCCAGTTTCCCATCCGCCGAGGTGGTGACCAAGCCCACCCTGGATGAGGGGATCCGTATGCGCCTCTACCTGCTCGACCTTCCCGAGGGGTCGTCGGAACGGATCGTGGTGATCGCGATCGAGGCTCCCGAAGCGCGCTTCGACGCCGTGATCGAGGCGGCCGCGCCGATCATCGAGTCCATCGAGTTCCACGCGCCGTGACGAACGACGGGATCGATGGAAGGGGGCTGGGATGAGGAGTCACCACGGACGCGTCTTGGCTTTGGCCCTGGTGGTCGCGCTGATGCCCCGCCCTCTGGTCGAGGCCGTAACGTTAGGTTGACGAGGGCTATCTCGCGGCGTGCAGCGTTTCGACGGCAGCTACGCGTCCATGTCCCGTGAGGCAAGAACGCGACACGCCGGGACGCTAGGACCTTCGGGCTATTGGCAAGATCTGTAGGGTTTGTAGAGTCACGGGCAACTTCACAAATCCTCCCGAGGAATCGTGACCACTGCCGCCTCTCACCTGCCCCCGCCCGCCGACGCGACACTGACCGTCACGAAGGCCGCATCCGTGCTGGGCGTTCACCCCAACACCATTCGGGCCTGGAGCGATGCCGGGCGGCTGCGCTACTACCGGATCAACGCCCGTGGCGACCGGCGCTATCGGCTCGGTGACCTCCAGCGCTTCCTGGCCGATGCGGCCGAGGGGCCGGCGGCAGAGCCCGCCCGGGGTGACCCGGCTCGACATCCACGAGGTGCCGGCCTCGAACGACGCATGCAGGACCGCCGCGTCCTTGGGCCGTTCGGGAGCCGCGGAGGGAGGGTCGGACGGCGGCCCGGTGTCCTGTCCGGCATCGACGACGTTGATGCGCATTCTCCGCAGGTCCCGCCCGGCGCCGGCCTCCGGATGCTCGCATCGCTCGGCCAGATCGCCGCATCCGTCTTCGATGGGGCGGCGGACCTCGACACCGTGCTCGGCCTGGCGGCCCGGGCCATTCATCGCGACGGCGAGTTCCTGCACGCGTCGATCTGGCGTCTGCAAGGCGATCGCCTCGTGCCGGTTGCCGCGGCCGCCAACGGCGACAGCCGACTCGTGGAACTGCCGCGGACCCTCGGCGTGCTCGGAGCCGCGCTGGCCTCCTCGCCCGCGGTCGTTGACGCGTCGCCGTCGATCTCGGGCTCCTTGTTTGGGCAGGTCGGGCGCGAACTCGCCGTGGCGATCGACGGTCCATCGGAGCCGTGGGGCGTGCTCCTGGTATGTGCGGCCGTGGAGGGGGCGTCTGGCACCGGACTGCCCGAGGTGGTCGCGGCGGCGGCGGCGGCCGTGGCCACGATCGTCGGCTCGGTCGCCAGGTCGAGTGAGGTTGCCCATCGGCTTCACCGGGCCGAAGCGCTCCGCCGGATCGCCGCCGACATCGGCAGCCGGCTGGACCTCGACCAGATCCTGGCCGGCCTGGCCGACCACGCCATGGTCCTCCTCGGCGGGGATCGAGCGTCTGTGCTCGTGTACGAGCCGGGCGGCAGTCGCCGGGCGGCGGCGGCCCGGGGCCTTTCGGCGTCTTATCTTTCCGCGATCACGCCACCCACGACCCGGTCGCTGGTCTCGGCCGCCGTGGCGGCCGGCGGCCCCGTCTTCTCGGTGGGGTTCCGCGACGATCCGCGGGCCGCGGAGATCCGCGCGGCAGTCGTCCAGGAGGGGTTCGACACCCTGTGCGTGGCGCCGCTGTTTGAGGCCGAGGGACTCCCTCCCCTCGGCAGCCTCAACATCTACCACGACCAGCCCCATCCGTGGTCGGACGACGAGCTGGAGACGATGCGGATCCTGGCCTCGCAGGCCTCGGCGGCCATTCGAGCGGCTCGCACCTACGCCCAGTTGGCCCAATGGGCCGCCCAGCTCCAGTCCATCCAGCAACTCGGGACGCGGCTCAGCCGGCTGAACACCGTTGAAGAAATCGGCGCCGCGATCGCGACCGAGCTCCGCCAGCTGATCGATTACCACAACGTTCGCGTGTACCGCCTGCGGGGTGAGGACCTGATCCCCGTGGCAATGAAGGGTCAGATCGGTGAGTACGTCGACGAGACGCCGGAGCAGCTCCAGGTGAAGCTCGGGTCCGGCATCACCGGCTGGGTGGCGCAGCACGGCCAGTCCCAGATCCTCCACGACGCGGTTGCGGACCCGCGGGCGAACACGATCGCCGGCACTGAAGAGGACCTCGACGAGTCCATGCTCCTCGCCCCGATGCTCCACGAGGACCAGGTCCTCGGCGTGCTCGTCCTCTCCAAGCTCGGCCTCCGCCAGTTCAGCGAAGATGACCTGCGGCTGCTCGAGATCTACGCAAACTTCGCCGCTCAAGCCATGGCCAACGCCGATGCCACCGGGCGCCTGCGCAGCCAGTCGGCCGCGCTCGAACGGCAGGTCCGGAGCCAGCGAGACCTCCTGCACATCACCGAGACGATCCTTACGACGCTCGACGTCCGCTCCATCCTGGACGCGGTCGCCGACCGACTCGGTGATCTCGTGGGCTGGGACAACATCGCCATCCATCTCGTCGAGGGCGGCCGGGGAGCGCTCAAGTCGGTCATCGCCAAGGGGTCACACGCCGAGTTCTTCGTCCGCCCGTTTGAGCCGGGTGATCCCGGCCTCGTGCCCTGGGTCATGGAGCACAACGAGCCCGTGCTCGTTGTCGACGAGTTCACGGATCCGCGCGTGCGGCACGGGGCAGACGGCCCGATCCATGCGAGCTTGATCTGCCTTCCCCTTCGGGGTCGGGACGGTGCGATCGGCGTCCTCACGGTCGAGCGCGTCGGCGAGGACCGCGTCTTCGGGGACGACGAGTTCGATCTGGTCAAGCTCTTCGCCGCCCAGGTATCGATCGCGCTCCAGAACGCCCAGGCCCATGGTGTGGTTGCGCGTCGCGCCGAGACCGACAACCTGACCGGCCTCCTCAACCATGGCAGCTTCAGGGAACGCCTCGCGACCGCCGTCGCGGCGGGCGAGCCGTTCAGCGTAATGATGGTCGACCTCGATCACTTCAAGCTGGTGAACGACACCTTCGGCCATCCCGCCGGTGACGACCTCCTGCGGCAGACGGCCGGCGCGATCGTGGGTGCGAGCCGCGAAACGGACGCCGCCTTCCGGTACGGCGGCGACGAGTTCGCGGTGATCCTCGCCGGCACGGATGCGGCCCACGTGGGTCCGATCGCCGAGCGCATCCGTGGCGCCATTGCCGGCCTCATCGGATCCGGTTCGGGCATCGAAGCGGCCGGACTGCGCCTGGACGCGTCGGCCGGTGTCGCCACCTACCCGACGGATGGAGCCACCCCGGACGAGATCCTGCTCGCCGCGGACAGGGCCTGCTTCGTGGCGAAGCGCGGCGGGGGCGGCCGTGTCGCGACCGCCGGGGAAGGCATGCTCCTCGCCGGCGAGTTCGCCCTCCAGGTGCCCACGCCGATCGACACGACGCTCCTTGGCGCGAATGCGACAGGCGCGGTCCACTGAGCCCGCGAGAACCCTCGACCGCACCCCCCTCGTAACGCGGCCGCACCGGCCCGCGTCAGACTGGGGTCCATGGACAAGGCCCCACAGCCCGCCCGACTTCCGGATCCGACGGTCGCCCCAGCCCGCCGCGGCCCAGGCTCGCCGGCCGTCGCCGGCGCCCTCGCGGTCGTCGTCGTGGCGTTGGTCGCCGCAATCCTCATCCTTCCGGGCCTGCCACTCGGGGTTACCCAGACGGACTCCCCCACCGGCTCTCCGACCACCGCAGTCGTCCTCCCGACCGGGTCGCCGACCCCGTCGCCGATGCCGAGCTTCATCCGGCCGACCCCGACGCCCGGGCCCACCTTCACGACGTACGTGGTCCGGGCCGGCGACAACCTGAACTCGATCGCCCGGGCGTTCGGCACAACACCACGCAGCCTCGCCTGGTGGAACCGCGGCAGCTACGCGAGCCTGGACCCGGAAACGGAGTCCTACGACCCGAACCACATCGAACCGGGCTGGGTGTTCGTGCTGATCCCGGGAGTCGTGGTGGACGACGCGAACCCGCCGAGCCCCAGCCCCGGCGTACCGACCTCGGAGCCGACGGTCGGCCCGACGGGGACGCCCGCGATCACGCCGCTGCCCGGCGGCCCGGCCGCCGTCGTGAGCCACGGACAGCGCGGCACGACCCAGGTCGCGTTGACGTTCGACATGGGCGGCCGGCTGGACCCGGCCGTGGAGATCGTCCAGTGGCTGATCGATCACGAGGTCCACGCGACGCTCTTCCCGACCGGCAAGGCCGGTACGACCACGGCCGAGGGACGGGCGGCACTGGAGTTGGCGGCGACCCGGCCGGACTTGTTCGCGTTCGGGAATCACTCCTGGGATCACGCCGACTTCACGACCCTCAGCGCGGCCGAGATGGCCGATCAACTGCAGTCCAGCGAGACGGCGATCCAGGACCTCACCGGCGCCACCACCCTTCCGTGGTTCCGTCCGCCGTACGGCGCGTGGACGTTTGCCGTCCGCGAGGGCGTGGGTGCCGCCGGCTGGTCGCGCCTCGTGATGTGGGACGTGGACACGATCGACTGGAAGCCGACGGCAGACGGCGGCCCGACGGCGGACGACATCGTGACCAAGGTGGTCGCGAACGCCCAGGGCGGTTCGATCGTGCTCATGCACCTCGGCGGCTGGCACACGCTGGAAGCCCTGCCGGACCTCCTCGCCGGCCTCCAGTCCCGCGGGCTGGTTCCGGTCACGCTCTCGGAGATGCTGGGGTCCTGACTTCCATCCGCCGGCACCAGATGCGGCCTCGTCGTTGACCCGGTTGCCTGGCTATGCACCTCGCCGGAATACCGCCGCCCG
>JACVXW010000072.1 GCA_015661135.1 Chloroflexota bacterium | reverse complement strand
GGTCCCGGACACGGCCTGGTTGGCAGCGGCGTGGGGCCTCGAGGCGGACGGGTGGCGGCTGAATGCCGCGCGCCGGGTACGCCTCGCCGCGGACGGCGGGACGGAGCGACCTGTCGAGCTGCGAGCGAGCCACACGAGTGCCGCCGAGGTCGTAACGAGCAGCCAACCCGGGAACCGGACCGCGTTCGTCGACGTGGGCGGCCGAAGCGTTGCGTTCAGACTCGCGCTACCCCCCGACGTCGATCGCGCCGCCCGCGCGGCGGCAGCCCAGGGGGCAGGCGGCGCGGGCGGGTCCATGTCGCGGCCGGCACGAGCGTTGCGGTCGGCGACCCGATCCTCACCCTCGAGGCGATGAAGATGGAGCACGTCGTCGTTGCTCCGATCGCCGGCACGGTGGCGGAGACGCTGGTCCGGCCCGCGGACCAGGTTGCCAGGGGCCAGGCGCTCGCGATCATCGAGCCGTAGCGGTACCCTCTCGCCATGCCCAAGCCCGATGCACACCGCGAGGCCGCGCCCCTCCCCGACACCCGCGCCGCCTTGATCGTGCTGCACCAGGCGGCCCGGCGCCGCCGCGACGCGGCCCCGCTCATGAGCGAGGAGCGGGCGGAGGCCTCCGGCGAGATCGCCCGGATCGAGGTCCACATCGCCCGGATCGAGCGGGCGATGGACCCGCCGCTCGGCTGACGAACCGCCCAGGCGCCGCGGACGTGGACCCCGACCCGGCCCGTCCGCCCGATCGCGTTCGCATCTACGAGGTCGGGCCGCGCGACGGACTCCAGAACGAATCCGCCACGGTCCCGACGGATACCAAGCTCCGCTACATCGAGCTCCTCGTCGCGGCCGGGCTCCGGGAGATCGAGGTGACCAGCTTCGTCTCCCCCACCGCGATCCCCCAGCTCGCCGACGCCGACTCCCTCGTACCGCGGCTCCCCCGCGCGCACGGCGTCCGCTATCCCGTCCTCGTCCCGAACATGCGCGGTATGGAGCGCGCGGAGGCTGCGGGTGCCAACGCCCTGGCCGTGTTCACTGCCGCCACGGACGCCTTCACCGAGCACAACATCGGGATGACCGTGGCCGCGTCGCTGGAGGCGTTCGCGCCAGTGCTCCGAAGGGCCGCGGACCTCGGGTGGTGGACGCGCGGGTACGTCTCAACGGCGTTCGGCTGCCCGTACACCGGCGCGGTCGAGCCGGCACGGGCCGTGGACGTGGCACTCCGCCTCGTGGACCTGGGCGTGGACGAGGTCTGCTTCGGCGACACGATCGGGGTCGGGGTGCCCAGGCAGGTCGCCACACTCACCGGCGCGGCCGCGGCGGCTGGGATCGCACCGAACCGGACCGCCTTCCACTTCCACGACACGCGCGGAACGGCCCTCGCCAACGTCGCGGCCGGCCTGGATGCCGGGGTCCGCTGCTTCGACGCCTCGGCCGGCGGGACCGGCGGCTGCCCCTATGCCCCCGGCGCGGCCGGGAACCTCGCGACCGAGGATCTCGTGTACTTCCTGGACGCCTCGGGCTACGACCACGGCGTCGACCTCGAAGGCGTCCTCACCGCGGCGCGGTACGTGGCGGACTCTCTCGGGAAGCCGCTCGCGACCAAGGTCGGCCGGTCCGGCGGCTGGGATTCGGCGACCGGTCAACCGGTGGGCAGAGCGTGACGAGCGCTCCGGCGCTAGCATCCCGCCAATGAACGGCATCGTGCTCGTGCTGAATCAGAACTACGAGCCGCTGAACGTCACGAACCTGCCTCGTGCGTTCAGGCTCGTTTTCGGCGCGAAGGCCGAGGTCCTCGAGTACGACCACCAGATGATCCGGACGCCGCGGACGGAGTTCCGGGCGCCGTCCGTCATCCGCCTCCAGCATCACATCCGGCGGCCGCGACCCCGGGTCAAGCTGACCCGACGAGAGGTCTTCTCGCGCGACCGGCACGCCTGCCAGTACTGCGGCCGGGTCGCGCACGACCTGACCCTCGATCACATCGTGCCTCGCCATCGCGGCGGGACGCACACCTGGGACAACCTCGTCGCTGCCTGCAAATCGTGCAATCACCGGAAGGGCAGCAAGACGCTCGAGGAATCACACATGCGCCTGGTCCGCGCGCCATTCGAGCCCCGGAGCGACCTCTACTCCCTGTTCACGCCGTACCTCCTGGACGAGCGGAACGAGGCCTGGCGCTCGTACCTGTTCCTCGGCCGGAACTGACCGGGCGGCAGCCCTGCCGTGCAGATCCAGCCACCCGAGGCGGTCCTCACGATCCTTCACCGGCTCTGGGCGAGCGGCCACGCGGCGTATGTCGTGGGCGGATCCATCCGGGACGCCCTCCTCGGACGCGACCCGTACGACTGGGACATGGCCACCGATGCCCGCCCAGACCGGCTCCAGGAGCTCTTCCCCGGCGCCGTCTACGAGAATCGATTCGGGACCGTGGCGGTTCGCGAGGACGGCGAGCGGTTCGAGATCACGACCTTCCGCTCGGACCATCTATACGCCGACTTCCGGCGGCCACACCGGGTCGAGTTCGGCGACCGGATCGAGCTGGATCTGGCTCGTCGGGATTTCACGGTCAATGCGATGGCCTGGGGTGCCGATGCGCCCGCGGCGGCAGACGCAAGCGCACCGAAGCCCGATCTCCTCGACCCGCACGGCGGGCTGGCCGACCTTCGAGCGCGGACCCTTCGAGCGGTGGGCGACCCGCACACCCGGTTCGAGGAGGACGCCCTGCGCATGGTCCGGGCCGTTCGCCTCGCTGCCACCCTGGACTTCGAGGTCGAGACCGGGACCCTCACCGCGATCGCGGCCGGTGCCCCGCTCGTCGCGCACCTGTCCGGCGAGCGGCTGGCAATCGAGCTTGACAAGCTCCTCGGCGCGGAGCGACCTTCGGTCGGCCTGCGCCTGCTGGCGTCGACCGGGATCCTCGGCGTCCTCTCGCCGGAGCTGGCGGCCCAGCGCGGGATCCCGCAGAACAAGGTCGACGGAGACGACCTCTGGGACCACACGGTCCGGGCCGTGGACGCCGTCCCGGCGGACCGCCCCGTCGAGCGTCTGGCGGCACTGCTCCACGACATCGGCAAGCCGGCGACGATGGCCGACGGGCACTTCCTTGGCCACGACGCCGTGGGGGCTGATCTTGCAACTGCGTTCATGACGCGGCTGCGCATGCCGACCGCCGTCGCCGAGCGGGTCGCACACCTCGTCCGCCATCACATGTTCGCCTACGACCAGTCCTGGGGCGATGCCGGCGTCCGGCGGTTCATCCAACGGATCGGGCGCGACGCGCTCGAGCCGCTGTTCATCCTCCGGGCGGCCGACAACGTCGGTAGCGGCCAGCCGCCGAACGTTCACGACCTGGACGAGCTGCGCAGGCGGGTCGCCGAGCAGCTGGCCGGCGACGTCGTCCTGGAGCGTGGCGACCTCGCCATCGACGGTAACGACCTCATCGCCCAGCTCGGCCTGACGGAGGGACCCCTGCTCGGGCAGATCCTCGAGCAGCTCCTGGAGCTGGCCGTCACCGATCCATCGATCAACGATGGGCCGACCCTGCTGCTGCTCGCCCAGTCGATGCTCACGGAAGACCGATGATCGAGCTGCTGCTCGTGGCGGAGCGGATGCTCGCAGCGGGGGACCTGGACCACGCTGAGCGGCTTTTCACGCAGGTCGCCGAAGCGGACCCGCGCAACGCGATCGCCGTGGTGGGTCTCGCGCGCGTCGCCCTGGCCCGCGGCGACGAGGCCGGTGCGATGGACACCGCGCGGCGCGCCGTTGCCATCGATCCCGAGAACGTCGTGGCCCAGCGGCTCGCGCAAGCGGGCGCGCCCGCGCCGTTGGGTGCTCTCGCGCGACGCACCTGGTGGGATCGGGTCCTCGCGTTCCTGCGGGGCCGCTGACCGGGGCACCGGCGCGCCCGTATCCTGCCGTCATGCGGATTCTCGTCACCGGCGGCGCCGGATACGTCGGCTCGGTCTCGGTCGAGCGGCTCGTTGAAGCCGGGCACGAGGTCACGATCCTCGACGACCTCTCGACGGGCCACGCCGCGTCCGCGGCGCCCAGCGCGCAGTTCGTTCGCGGTTCGTTCGGCGATCGCGAAGCGGTCGCCGCGCTGCTGCGGGACGGTGGTATCGATGCCGTCCTCCACTGCGCGGCGAAGTCGCTCGTCGGCGAATCGATGCGCGAGCCGGCGACGTACTACCGCGCCAACGTCGTGGGCGGCGTCGCCCTCCTCGACGCGTTGCGCGATGCCGGCGTCGGGCGGATCGTCTTCTCGTCCACGGCCGCGGTGTACGGGGCCCCGGAGGCGACCCCGATCCCGGAGGACGCCCCGCTCCGCCCCATCAACTCGTACGGCGAGACGAAGCGAACCTTCGAGGGTGCGATGGCCGGCTACGGGTCCGCGTACGGCCTGCGCAGTGTCAGCCTCCGCTATTTCAACGTCGCCGGGGCGTCCGAGGTCAACGGGGAGCGCCACGATCCGGAGACCCACCTCGTGCCGAACGTTCTCGGGGCGCTCGAGGGCGGCCCGCCGCTCACCCTGTTCGGCGACGACTACCCGACGCTGGATGGAACCCCGATCCGGGACTACATCCACGTCCTCGACCTTGCCGACGCCCATCTCGAAGCGCTCGAGGCAACCGCGCCCGGCGATCCGCGCAGCGAGGCGCCGCTCATCTGCAACCTGGGTAGCGGCGGCGGGTTCAGCGTTCGCGAGGTTCTCACCGCGGCGGAGCGCGTCGTCGGTCGGCCGGTGCCGCACACCGTGGGCCCCAGGCGGGCCGGCGATCCGCCGGTGCTGGTCGCCGCGATCGATCGGGCGGCGGCGGTCCTGGGCTGGCGACCGCGGCGGTCGTCGCTGGACGAAATGATCGGGTCGGCCTGGGAGTGGCGGCGGACGCATCCGCGCGGCCCGGCGTCCGGCGGGGCATGAGCGCCGAGGGCGAGGTCCGGTCACCCTGGATCGTCGAGCAACCGAGACTGACCGGCAAGATCCAGCTCGCGGCGTACGACCCGGAGTGGCCCGCACTGTTCGAACGCGAGGCCATCATCGCGAAGGCCGGGGGCCGGTCGTGACCACGGTGGACACGATCCCTTCCCCGTTCCCGGCCCTGTTTTCGCCGCTGCGCATCGGGTCCGTGACCCTCCGCAACCGGATTGTCTCGTCCGGGCACGACACCGTGATGGCGATCGACGGCAAGGTGTCGGACCAGCTGGTCGCCTACCAGGAGGCCCGGGCGGCCGGCGGCGCCGGCCTCATCGTGATCCAGGTGGGAGCCGTCCACCCGACGGCCGACTACACGGCCCACGCGCTCCAGCTATACCGCGACGACGCGATCCCCGGCTACACCCGCCTCGCGGAGGCCATCCACCGTCACGGCTGCGCGGTTTTCGCCCAGATCTTCCACGGCGGACGGGAGGTGATGGACTCGATCGACGGGGCGCTGCCCGTCGCCATTGCACCGTCCGCCGTTCCGAACGAGCGGTTCCACGTGATCCCCCAGGCCATGACGCTCAAGCTCATCGACGAGGTCGTGGCCGGCTACGCCGCGGCCGCAGTCCGGGTCCAGACGGCCGGCATGGACGGCGTCGAGATTGTTGCCAGTCACGGCTACCTGCCGGCCCAGTTCCTGAACCCCGAGCTCAATACGCGGACGGACCGCTACGGCGGCTCGTTCGAGAACCGCCTCCGGTTCCTGCGCGAGGTGATCGCCGCGGTGCGGACCGCCATCGGTCGCGAGTTCGTGGTGGGCCTGCGGATCTCGATCGATGAGATGAACCCCACCGGGCTCACCCGGGACACGACCCTGCACGCGCTTCGCGAACTCGACGCCGACGGCACGCTCGACTACGTCAGCGTGGTCGCCGGAAGCTCGGCCACCCTGGCAGGCTCGGACCACATCGTGCCGCCGATGACGATGGAGAACGCGTATACGGCGCCGCTCGCCGCGCTCGCCCGGGAGATCGTCCAGGTCCCCGTCATCGTCGCGGGGCGGGTGAACCAGCCGCAGGAGGCGGAACGAATTCTCGAGTTGGGTCAGGCGGACGCGGTCGCTATGACCCGCGCCCTGATCACCGATCCGCTCCTGCCGGTCAAAGCGGCGACCGGACGAGCCGAGGAGATCCGGGCCTGCATCGGCTGCAACCAGGCCTGCATCGGCCACTTCCACGCCGGCTACCCGATCTCGTGCATCCAGTACCCCGAGAGCGGTCGGGAGTTGCTCTATGGGCAGCTTCGGCGGGTGTCCGCGGCGCGCGACGTCCTTGTCGTCGGCGGCGGTCCGGGCGGGCTCAAGGCCGCGTCGCGGCCGCCCGCGGTCATCGGGTGACGCTGGTCGAGGCGGCCCGGCGGGTCGGGGGCCAGGCCCTCCTCGCCGAGCGGCTGCCGGATCGGGCGGAGTTCGGCGGGCTCATCACGAACCTCGCCGCGGAGGCGGAGCGGGCCGGTGCTCGGATCATCACCGGGACGGTGGTGGACCTCGCCTGGATCGACCGCGAGCGGCCGGACGTCGTCGTCCTCGCCACTGGCGCCCGACCCCGGCGACCACCGCTCGAGATCGGCCCGGGGGCGACCGTGCTGGATGCCTGGGAGGTCATTCGCGGGGCGCCGA
This sequence comes from Chloroflexota bacterium, assembly GCA_015661135.1. Classification (GTDB taxonomy): domain Bacteria; phylum Chloroflexota; class Limnocylindria; order Limnocylindrales; family CSP1-4; genus UBA5189. Next base: position 2,599 of record JACVXW010000072.1, on the reverse strand, counting down.
TCCCCGAAGGACGGATCGTCGTCGCCGACTGGCGCTGCGACTGGGTGGGACTCGGGGTGGCGATCCGGCTCGGGCGCGCCGGGCACCCGGTGGTCCTCGGGTCCAACGGCACGATCGCCGGCCAGCGGATCCAGCAGTACGTCCGGGACGCGATGATCGCGGCGGCCGAGCGAGCCCGCGTGGAGCGCATCCCCCTCGTCCGGATCTACGGGTACGACGGCTCGGCAGCCTTCTTCCAGCACGTGCTCACGGAGGACGCCGTCGTGATCGAGGACGTCGCCGCGCTGGTCCTCGCCCTGGGCCACGAGCCGGTGGACGACCTTCTGGCCGGCCTCGACGACTACCCGGGCGAGGTCCACGCGATCGGCGATTGCGTGGCCCCGCGGACGGCGGAGGAAGCCGTCCTCGAAGGCCTCAAGGTCGCCAGCGAGCTCTGAAGTCCGGAGGACCGGGGCGGGAGCGGCGCCGGGCAGGCCCGGGCCGAAACCGGCGTCAGTGGCGGCTGGGACCCGGCATGTCCTGGGACGGGATCAGGTGCTCCGGCAGGGCCACGACATCGCCCGGTTCCGGCCCCGGATCCGGTACCGACCGCAGGATCCAGATCCCGACGAACATCAGGATCAGGAAGCTGAAGATCCCGACCTGGTAGGCGGCCTTGCCCCAGCCGGCATCCAGCAGCGTTGAGACGATGACGCCATAGAGCACCGGCCCCGTGACAGCGCTGAACTTGCCGGCCAGCCCGTACAGCCCGAAGAACTCCCCGACGCGGTCGGGTGGTGACAGCCTGAGCATGTAGACGCGGTCGGACGTCCAAACCCCACCGAGACCGGCGCCCAGCAGTGCGCCGGCAACCAGGAAGGTCGGGAGGGAGAGCACCGCCCCGCCGATCACGAGCCCCACGCACCAGGTCCCGAGGACGATCATCAGCGTCCGCTTGGGGCCCCGGCGCTCCACCAGGAAGCCCCAGCCGAAGCTCGCCGCGATCGCGACGACGACGAGGAGGATCAGGACCATGTTCGCCTGACCAGGTGTCATCCCGATCGCCTGCGTCGCGAAGACCGCCATGACAACGATCACCGTGTTCACCGGGTCCGTGTAGAAGAACCGGGCCACGAGGAATCGGGCGAGCCCGGGCACCTCGCGCGCGTGGTCGATCGTCGTTCGCAGCTGCGACCACGAGGCCAGGGCATCGCTCACCCGGAATCGATAGTCGGACGAGGCGCGCTCCTTGACCACTATGAAGATCGGGACGGCGAACGCCCCGAACAGCCCCGCCGCCATGAAGAACGTGAGCGCGCCGGAACCACTGTCGAGGACGAGGATCAGGATGCCGATGGTCAGGGTTCCGACATACCCGATCGCAACGCCAAGCCCGGAGACGCGGCCCCGGGTGTCCGGCTTCGAGACGATCGGGAGCGTCGCGTCGTAGTAGATGAGGGCGGCCTGGTAGCTGAAGTTCGCGAGGGTGAAGAGGGCGAGGCCCAGGAACGCGAAGCCGCTGCCCTGGCCGCTCGCGATGAGACCGATGAGGGCGGTGGCGATGATGGTCTGGGCGCTGAAGAAGGCGAGGTACGGCAGCCGCCGGCCGCCGCGGTCGCTGATCGCCCCGAGGACCGGCGAGACCGCGGCGTTCAGCCCGACCGAGAGGGCGTTCGCGATGCCGAACCAGAACTGGCCGTCCGATGGGCCAAGCCGATCCACGACCCACAGGCCCATCGCGTACGACACGATCGCGTAGCTGTAGATCGTGTTGGCGAAGTCGTACAGGGCCCAGGCGACCGGGACGCGTGCCTTGCCGGACGGGGTGAGCGCGGCGAGTGCCTTCATCGGTCTGGGGCTCCGTGGTTGATTGGGCCAACCGGGACGCAGCGGACGAGCGGCGCCGGGGTCCCGCTCGGGCGGGTCGCGCCGCAGGCCGATCATAGTCGCGTGGCGCTCGGCGGAATCATCGATTCGCCGTCGCACAGCGCTACGATGTCCGCCATGCCTGCCTCGCCCACCGCCATCCGGCCCTCCGATCTCAAGGCCATGCCCTATGGCGGGACGCCCTTCCGGCGCGTGAAGGACGGGATCTGGGAGCCCTTGTGGGGTGGTCGGCGGGTGCTTATCGACGTCCTCGGAGGCGTCATTGGCATCCGTGACGAAGAGGGCGACCCGGTCGCTGGCTTCGACCTCCTGCGCGAGGCCGTTCGCGACGCCGCGCGTGCGGATGAGCTCGTCCTGGACGGTTACCTGCTCCCCGCACCGCTTCGCTCCTCCGCCGGCGCCGAGGCCGTAGTCGGCCTCGATTCCGTCGTCTCAGCGACCGACATGGGCCGCCAGTTCCTCGTGGGTCGGCGGCCCGGCGCGGACGAGCGTCGCGAGCGGAAGGAAGCGGCGCGTGCGCGCCAGGTAGCCGTCCACGCAGCATCACCGACCGCGTTCGTTGCCGTAGACCTGCTCTGGCTGGACGGGGAGTCGCTCATCGACGTCCCCCTCGCCGAGCGAAAGCGGCTTCTCGAGGGCGTCTTGATGGAAGGTGAGGTCATCCGCCGGACGGTCGCGGTGCGCCCCCCGGTGGAGGCCTGGTTCGCCCAGTGGCGGGCGCTCGGATTCCACG